>JBAZHU010000061.1:0-8030 GCA_041652215.1 Methanoregula sp.
GGGTTGGATCGAAAAGGGTGCCATGCAGCTCGCGCTGCCCACCCGGCCTATTGATGCAGTAAAGAAAGCGCACCCGATGCACGAGAGCAAAAAAGGCCCGCGTGTCATGGACATCATGGACCGACAGGTCGTGAGTGTCGGGGAATCCGAAGAGATCCGTACGGCAGCGCAGAAACTCCTCAAAGGCGAGACAAATCACCTGCCGGTCATCGGAAGCGATGGCAGGCTTGTCGGTATCGTTACAACCTTTGATGTCTCAAAGGCGGTCGCAAACCCGGGGAAGGCATGTACCGTAAGCGACATCATGAAAAAACGGGTGATAACGACCACAACCGATGAAGCGGTCGATATCGCGGTCCGGAAACTCGAACAGAATAATATCAGTGCGCTCCCGGTTGTTGATAAGGAAGGTCATGTGACCGGTATGCTTACCGCGATCAATCTTGGGAAACTCTTTGGCGGGAGGTGGCTGAAATGAAACTGCTCGTGAACTTTTCCCGGGGGAAGGGAAACGCCCCGATAATCGCTCAGGTGGTAAAGGACACCGGTGTCCTTATCAATGTCGAACGGGCAATGATCGACTCATCAGAAGGCGAGGCACTCATCGAAGTACCTGACGACCAGTGCCAGCTCATAAGGAAAACAATGACCCGGCTTGGGGCAAAAGTGAGACTGCTCGAACACGGGATCAATCTCAACACCAGCGAGTGCGTGGACTGCGGTGCCTGCGTCTCCATCTGTCCCCGCGAGGTCTTCTCGTTTGACGCTGACTGGAAACTCGCGATGGTAGAGGACCGGTGCGTGCTCTGCGGTAAATGTGTGGATGCATGTCCGCACCACGCGCTGACAGTACCCCTATGATCCGCGAGCCGTTCCGGTTCCGCGAGACCTTTGCGGCAATCCTCGCAGAGACACCTGCCCATGCGGAAGCGGCAAAGGCAGGTATGATCTCAGCCCGGCAGGTACTCGAAGGCTATATTGCCCGTGATCCTTTTTTTGCAACAACATTTTCCCCATACGAGCCGGATACTGACGAGCCCCTGATCCGTCACATGGCTGCCGCAGCGGCAGAAGCCGGTGTCGGGCCCATGGCAACCGTTGCCGGTGCCATCGCGGCCGCAGGGATAGATGCAATGATTGGAGCAGACGCCCGTTTCGGCGTGATCGACAACGGGGGAGATATCGCACTTGTCAGCGACCGGGATATACGGGTAGGGGTGCATGCCGGGACAGCACCGGTTTCCGACAAAATTGCCTTTGTAGTTCCTCCTCAAACAGAACCTTTTGGGATCTGCACATCGTCTGCAACGGTCGGCCCGTCTATCTCGTTTGGCGTGGCAGACGCAGTCACTATCTTCGCATCAGATCCTCTGCTTGCCGATGCATGGGCAACAGCCATCTGTAACCAGATTCGCCCGGATGACCGGAGCGTCCTTGAACGGATCGACCCCGACAGGGTGCAGGGCGTCTTTGCGATCATAGGAGAGACGGTCATACAATGGGGCCTTATCCCGCCCGTTGTCCCGGCCCGGGTAGACGAACAGCTGATAAGCGCCGGCGACCGGTTATAGCGTCGATTCGATATAGGTATGGCTGTCGGCGACCGCACTGGCACCGGAAAATGTCTTCAGCGGTTCTTTCCCGTCAGTCACGAGGATCTCGGGCCTGCTGTTTTTTACCCGGAACACCCGGGTCAGCAATTCAATCTCATCGATCGCCACGCCATCGACAAGCGACGATGCCGGTTCGAGTTCGAGGCGCTCTTGCACCAGTTCGTCTGGCACTGTACGGAAAAAATAATAGAATACCTGCCACGCGTTCAGGAGATCCGATACGAGGAGTTCGTTTCTTACCTGGCCGGGCAGGGTCTCCAGCCGGCGCATAAGTGCATCCTCGTCCTCGCCGCTCTCTTCAAGCAGGCAGTCTGCTATCCTGACAAGTTCGGGAAATGACGGCGCGGAATTTTCTGTATCCATGGAATTAGATTTGCGGGAAAGAACAAAAAGAATCCGTGTGAACGCCCGTAAGGAGACCTCCGGCAAAAAACTATACGGGCCGGGCGGGAATGATTACAGGTGAAAGAAGAAGACGCCGACTGGCTGATCTACCATCTCATCGCGCAGAAAAGGGAGGTTACTGCAGAAGAACTGGCTGATGAGAGCAGGTTTGAAGCCGCAGCCGTTGCAGCGTCGCTGGACCGGCTCGACCGCAATCTCCTTATCGACCGGACCGGCGGTAAGATAAGGGTGCTCTCCGTGGGGGAAGCGCTTGTTAAATGCCAGACAAAATACGATACTGCGCTTCCGTACGTTTTCGAAAATGGCGTGATAAAAGCAAGGAAGAACCAGCCATGACGGGAAAAGAAATAGCAATACTCAGGATCGGCCACCGGCCCGAGCGCGACCAGCGGGTAACCACCCATGTCGCGCTGACCGGACGGGCACTGGGAGCTTCGGGGATGTATCTCGCAGCAAGCGACAAAGGTGTGGTAGAGAGCGTCCTTGACGTAGCAGACCGGTGGGGCGGGAAATTTTTTTGCGAGGATAACGTCAAGTGGCGGACCTGCATCCGCGACTGGAAGGAAAGCGGGGGAAAAGTCGTCCACCTTACGATGTACGGGATCAACCTGCCCGATATCATTGGCGAGATCCGGCCCTGCGAAAAACTCCTTGTGGTAGTAGGGGCGGAGAAGGTGCCCGGCGAGATGTACGGTCTTGCTGACTACAATGTTGCCGTGACCGGCCAGCCCCATTCAGAGATCTCAAGTCTCGCACTTTTCCTGGATCACCTTTATGAGGGAACGGAATTCTCCCACGAGTTCCCCGGTGCGAAGATCCGTATTGTCCCATCAAAAGCAGGAAAGCAGACGGAGGAGTTGTGAGAGGCCGGGTCCTCGTTGCCGGGTTTTCCACGCGCCATGTGGCGCAATCGGCGGCACAGGCGGGCTACGAAGTCTGTGCGGTCGATCATTTCTGCGACCAGGATCTGTTCTGGTGTACCCGGGACCGGATGAAGTTTGAAGATCTCCAGGATCTTCCCGAGACCGTTGACCGGATGTGTCGCAGGTATTCCTTTGATTTTGTGATCGCAACCTCGGGCGCCGAAGACCTGGCGTTCCCGATCCCGCTGTGCGGCACACCACGGGACCAGGTAGGCCGGTTTCTCGATAAACTGGATATGCAGCACTTTTTTGAGGGACTAAACGTCCCGGTCCCCCGCATTGCAGCCGATGGCGAGTACCCGGTGATGGCCAAACCGCGCCGGGGTGCAGGTGGGTGGCGAAACGCGGTGCTCCGCGATGCCGTTGAGGAGAGGGCGTGGGCTTGCCTGTACCCGGACATCCCCTATATCCGCCAGCAGGTAATTGACGGGATCCCCGCAAGTGTCTGCTGCGTTGCAAACGGTCATGCTGCGCGGGCGATTGCAATAAACGAACAACTGCTCCGGGGAAACTGCGAATCCGCATTCGGGTTCTCAGGGTCGGTTACGCCCTTTGACCACCCCTTGTCCGGGCAGATGATCGCCCTTGCCGAAAAGATTGCCGCCACAAGCGGATGCACCGGGACGCTCGGTATCGATTTTGTGATCGGTGAGGATACCCCGTATGTGATCGAAGTGAACCCCCGGTTCCAGGGAACGGTCGACACTGTCGAGATTGCATACGCGTGTAACCTGTTCCAGTACCATGTCAATGCCTGCGCGGGAACGCTGCCGGAAGCGCCAAAGCCCCAGGAATTTGCAGCGCGGCGCATTCTTTTTGCAGACCGGGACATGACCCTTGGCGCGGACCTTAAGGATCTCGCACCCATCGTATCGGACATCCCGTGGCCGGGGACATTCTTTGAAGAAGAGCAGGCAATCGTAAGTGTTTCCGGGACCGGGAAAACCCGCGATGAGGCACTTGGTACGCTGGATAAAAATATTAGCTCTGTCCGACAATATATCCGCTAATGGATCCTGTGGAAGAAGTGCTCAATGAGCCGGCAATGCGGGCTTACATACACCGGCTGATTGGCGACGAAGGGCTCAATCTTTTGGAAAAATTCCCCAAAGATGGCGAGCACAGCGACGAAGATTTGGCCGCAAGTACCGGAATTAACCTAAACTCCGTGCGCCACACGCTCTACACGCTGTACGAGAAACGGCTCGCTGAATATCACAGGATAAAGAACAACGAAACCGGCTGGCTCACCTATCTCTGGCAACTGCGGCTCGATCATATCCATGACGCCATTCGCGACGATATGGAGATCGTGCTCGACAAACTCGAACACCGGGCGCAGTACGAAGAGGAGAACGATTTCTTCATCTGCAAGGACTGCCATGACATCTTTACCTTCTCGCAGGCCATTGGCGGCGATTTCAAGTGTCCGAACTGCGAGCAGCCACTGGGCCATTTCGATAATGAAATCCTTGTAAAAGCCCTCCGGGATCGCATCGATGCCATGAAAAGATCGCTTGGACATGCCTGAAACAAGGGATCGCTGCATTGCGCTGCTCAGGGAAGCCGGGTGCAGCCCGAAGGTAATTGCCCACTGCGAGGCAGTCTGTGACTGTGCGATGGAATATGCACAGAGATGTAAGCGTGCCGACCCTGAACTTGTCATGACCGGCGCACTGCTCCATGACATCGGCCGGGGGAGTACGCACGGGATCGACCATGCACAGCGGGGAGCGGATCTCCTGCGGGAAAAGGGATTTCCCGAACGTGTTGCGCGGATCGTGGAATGTCACACCGGCGCAGGGATGACCGCCGACGAGTGCACGGCCCTTGGGCTTGCTCACCGGGACTGCATGCCAAAGACCATTGAAGAGAAGATCGTCACCCATGCGGATAACCTGCTCGCCGGGACAACAAGGGTGACCATCGATGAGAGTATTGCGTCGGCCGCTCACCTGCCGGATGAGATCCGGCAGCGGATGCGCAGGCTATCCGATGAAGTCGAGCTGCTCACGCAGGAAACGTGAGCTGGCAGCCCTTTTTTTATATTATATGATGACCTGGCGCACCTGCGGGAGGGCGCGGATCTCGTTTACCACGCCGGCAGGCAGCGGGTCTTCTACGATGATGACGAGTTTTGGGTCTTCGGAAAACTGTGGGTCGGTAACAAAGATCTGCCGGATCGCAAGTGAATGATCCGAGAGCACCCGGACTGCGGCACCGACAATATCCTTCTCATTTGCATCTTTGGGCATAACGGTAATGACCGAAAGCCCGAGGGACTCTGCCACTTTGCTTAAGTCGGGAGTTGCCCGCATATTGAGAAAGATCCGGCGAAGGGACGGCCGCTCGAGGATGCGCCGGGCGGTGGAGTCCACGACGCGGCGGTCCGACCCGATCGCCTTTGCAACGGCAGTTGCCGGGATATCGATGCCGTTACAGCAGATCTTCCCCTCAACGTTCACCCCAAAGCCGTTTTCGAGGAGGAAACGCACCACGCGACCCTGGGATGGCGAGTCTGTGAATTCGTGGATGATATCAGCCCACATACAGGCACCGGATTTAACGTATGAAAATATACATGTATGCCTGCTGAATGTCATCAGCGTATAAGAGATAGGGGAATATGGTGGCTTTACCGGCCGGATCTCCCATGGGCTCAATGTACTGACGTAGCCTGCCGGAAATATGCCATAACATTCTTTTAGATAGACAACCTCTTTGTTATGGCACAAAAGCGAGGTAATCCGGCTTTCCGGTGTCGCAGTGCAGTTATTATCGGGCGAGGGTAGCCAAGCCAGGTCAAAGGCGCTAGGTTGAGGGCCTAGTCTCGTAGGAGTTCTTGGGTTCGAATCCCATCCCTCGCACTTTTTAATTCGATTATCGGTACCTTTTATTTTCACCTCTGTTACATCAAGACTTGTTTCTCATTTCGCAATTTTACGATGGTGAGGAGCAGGGCTTGTCATTGGTATTAAATAATCGAAATTTTTACAAGATTGTACAATGAAGCAGGGATATTTTTAAAAAGGAAAAAAGATAAATAGAACGAGCCAAAGCGTAGCGAGGTAACTGAATGCCAACGAGTAAGAAACAGATGACGAAACTGAACCAGGTGAAGAAGGTCAAGGCAGAAGAGCTCTCGAAGCAGGCAGCTGCGGGTAGCGAATCCGCCAAAAAGAAACTCAAGAAACTTGAGAAAAAGCTTAAGTAAGCCGTCTCATAATTTCCACTGTTTTTTAGTTTCCTTTTAAGGGTTGATGTATATCAACGTACTTCGCCCTATGCCCGTCCTTTCCGCATCACATCGACTGAGTCCGCACGTGTAACGGTTCGAGAGTTCCCTGCATCAGTGCCCAACCGGGGCACAGCGGGTGCTGTTTATAGCCTCCTGATCCGCCGGGGAGTTTCCTTTCGATGGCGGCGGCACGTCCCGGTCGTGGAGGTAAGGGGACATCAGCCTCTATTGTTACGATCCACGTCACAGAATCTGGACGATCCGTCCCGGATGATTTCGAAAAATCCCAGGACAGGCTTTGATGATTCCAGGAAAAAAACCGGCCAGCCCGAGGGGATAAACCCCACCCGTCCGGACACATGGGGGAGGGTATCGCCGCGGTGGAACTGCCGATCCCGGTATCCTGAAAAGATTATGATTGGTCAATCTTGATGAGGTAAGGTGCGGATGCCTCAATACTCATATAATATTCGCCTGCGGGAAGGTTCACGAGGGTATTTCCTGAATAAGGACCGGTTGCATTGAAAGGGTCGGCAACGGTTTTCCCGTAAATACTGGTGATATGAACGGTGAAATTACCGGAGCCCGCATAGGTAACTAAAAATTTGTACTCTCCTTGTGCAACACTGAATTTTTTAACCGAATTACCATTCCCCGAAAAAGTCTGGGGCCCCTTCATGGAATTCAGGACGAGTTTCTCGCCTCCAACTGATGATGAAGCATTCGCACTGATCTGGATATGGCACGTATACACAAAGTCCTGGTACTGGTTCATTTTATTTACAAATTTATCCAGATCCGTTTTTGTATTGCCGGGGGCTGCTGAATCAGGAGCCTGACAATGGGTGGTTGCAGAGATCAGGTACACCCTCCCTTGTGCAAGGCCGGGTGTCAGCGGGACTGCGCTGGTTTTAACCAACTGGTTAAGCTGATCCGCCAGGATTTTATTGCAACTGTCGTTGGCAAGACCGTTGATGCGGGTCACGATATGGTTATCGTTCACAAAGTTCAGGAACTCCTGGTTAGCACCCGAAGCGGATACCAGGTCGCTGCATTCTGGTGAAAGGGTCGGTGCCGCTGTAACTACATCACGTGTGGACGTCTCGGCCAATATCAGATCCGGAGTAACGGTCACCGCCGCAGAGTCAGTCTGCGGCGCAGGTGTGGATGTAGTATTGGCGAACCCGATGATACTTGTGCATCCCGCAATCAGGATCGTTACAATACCTACGAGTAGGAAAGAGAGGAGAATACGTTTCCGCATATCTCCCAATTATGTCGTGACCCGATAATTATTGCTTTTCACTCCCGGTCACATCATCACACGTACCCCCCGGTTTTTACCCGGGCGGTGCCGGGCCCGCTCCACCCCGGGTGAGAGCAGCCACGGGTTTCTTACTCCCCGTGAAATCAGGGGAGAACTCATGTCTGATGATGACGGAGATCCGGTCGATCGGGATACCCCCTTTACCGGGATTACCCTGCTTTGTGGTACAACCAGCCGGGTCTTCAGGTCATTCTACCGATCCAAACCGGGTCTCATACCCCCGGGCAATGACCGAGGCACCAAGAAGAGGGGATAGGCCGGCCAGGCTGCTCTCCACAATCCGGGGTACCGGCAGGTACCGGTCGATATACTGCTCAATCAGGGGAATGATCAGGTCCGGGTTATTGAGGACAACGGAGCCGTCAAGGACAATGGTGTCCGGGTCGTAGGCAACGGTAATACCGGAAATCCCCCGTGCATTAATCCGCGCGAGTTCATGGATAAACGGGTGTTCATGAGGATTTCCCTGCTCCCGCAGGGTGGCAAAAATATCTCTGGCAGAATGTTCCGATTGGTCTTGAAGA
>JBAZHU010000062.1:0-7889 GCA_041652215.1 Methanoregula sp.
GTCCACTTCCTGCTCGACTCCCTCTACTTTGACTTTCTGGAGGTCCATTTTCTTTGCGATGATGATGTTTCCGTCGCTTCCCGAGAGCCCGACACCCTTTGCGCCGCACTTTGCAATCAGGGAGATAATCCCCTTGTTGATCTTCCCGACAAGCACCATCTGGGCGATCTCGAGGGTTTCCCGATCGGTGACCCGGAGCCCGCCGACGAAGACCGACTCTTTCCCGAGCGCCTTCATCTTCTCGGTGATCTCCGGCCCGCCGCCGTGGACGAGCACGACCCGGATCCCGACGTAGTGGAGGAGCACGGCATCACGGATCGCATTTTCAAGGACAAGCGGGTCGACCATCGCGTGACCGCCAAGTTTGATCACGATGGTCTTGCCGTGGAACTGCTGGATGTAGGGGAGGGCCTCCATCAGGACGTCCTCGCGCTTCATCATGTTGTGTACCTCCCGTTGATCTCGACGTATTTCTCGGTGAGATCGCAGCCCCACGCGGTGGCTTCTTCTTTCCCGGCCCCGAGGTCGAGAATGAAGACGACATTGTTCCCGTGCATCGCGGCCTTCGCCTTCCCCAGATCGGCGATGATCTCGCCGGATTTCACGAGCGGGTACTGTTTCTCCCCGTCGCTGATCCAGAGCGAGACCGCGTTCGGATCAAATTTCACGCCGGCCCGGCCTGCGGCCGCAATGACACGCCCCCAGTTGGGGTCTTCACCATAGACTGCGGTCTTCACGAGCGGCGACTCGATAACGACGCGGGCGACTTTTGCGGCAGCTGTCTCTTTGGGAGCGCCTTTGACCGTCACTTCGAGGAGCTTTGTTGCCCCTTCGCCATCGGAGGCTATCTGCCGGGCAAGGGAGCGGCAGCACTCTTCGAGCGCTGCGGAGAACTCCTTTTCGTTCACTTTTCCCGCTTCCCCGGTTGCAGTACAGAGTGCGATGTCGTTCGTGCTCGTATCGCCATCGACAACGACCCGGTTGAACGTCCGCTGTGCGGCGAGTTTGAGTGCGGCCTTCAGCGGTTTGGCCTCGATCTGTGCATCGGTATAGATGAACGAGAGCATGGTGCCCATGTTGGGCGCGATCATGCCGCTTCCCTTTGCGATTGCCCCTATCGTGAAACTTTCATGGTTGACGAGTGCATGTTTCGGGCGCGTATCCGTGGTCATGATGGCCTGGACCGTGCGATCTTCAGCCTCGGGAGTGTTTTTAAGGGTAAGCGCGACATCGGCACACTGGCGGCGGATGAGCGGGAGGTCGAGGTACCGTCCGATAACCCCGGTGCTTGCGACGCCGATGGTATTTGCCTCAAGACCGAGCGCCGACCCGGCGTACTCGGTCATGGTGACTGCATCTTCAAATCCCCGTTTCCCGGTGTAGGCATTTGCACAACCGCTGTTCGCGATGACCGCTTCGAGCTTTCCGCTCTTAATCTGTTTGCGCATCAGCTCGATGGGCGCGGCCCGGGCGAGGTTCTCCGTAAATACTCCGGCAGCAGTACCGCTTGCCCGGATCAGGGCAAGGCCGAATTTTCCTTCCTTGACGCCGTATGCAGTGACGCCTTTTACCGCACAAATGCTCTTGAATCCCATAACACATTCCTCCTTACGGCAGCATCCCGGCGGCGACAAGACCGTCGGTTTCCTTAAAGCCGCACATAATGTTCATATTCTGGATAGCCTGTCCGCTGGCACCCTTGACAAGGTTATCGATCGCTGAAGCCACGACCACCCGCAGACCCTCGCTCTCGACCATGAGATCGCAGAAGTTACTCCCGCGCACGGCTGCAAGCATCGGCTTCTGGTACCGGACGAAAAACTCGTCCCTGTAGAAGTCCTGGTACAGTTTCTCGACCTCTTTTGTCTCCATGGGCTCGTTTAAGAGAATGTGTGCGGTGGTGAGGATGCCACGGTTCACCGGCACGAGGTGAGGGGTGAAGTAGACTTTTGCCGGTGACCCCAGTTTTGAGAGTTCCTGTCTCATCTCTGCAACGTGACGATGGCTGGTCCATTTGTACGGGTTGACATTGTCTCCGACATTGGGGTAATGGGTTGTCGCCGAGGGGTTGTCACCAGCCCCGCTCACACCGGTCTTTGAATCGAAGATTACGGTATTGGCGTATCTGGCAAGCGGGGCTGCGGCAAGCGTTGCTCCTGTGGGAAAACACCCGGGGTTTGCCACAAACTGTGCATTGACGCACTCCTTGCGGTGCAGCTCGGGGATGCCGTACGGGGCGGGGAAATAATCCGTGTGCGGAACACCGTACACCTTCTCAAATACATCTTTAGAAAGACGGTAATCTGCACTCAGGTCGACAACCTTGATCCCCCGCGAGAGCAGTTTGCCCGCGATGGACATGGCCGCCGTGTGCGGAACCGCGAGAAATGCCACGTCTGCATCTATGGCATCCGGTGCCAGATTTTCAAATTTGAGATTCGTGAATCCCTTGAGATGGGGATGGATCTGGTCCAGAGGAGTCCCTGCCAGTTTGCGCGATGTGGCACAGACTACCTCCGCTGAAGAATGGTGGTACAGGAGGCGGACCAGTTCGCCGCCGGCGTACCCTGATGCCCCGACAATGGCAACTTTCATACAGGGATGTTTTTTTTATGAAAACTTAACCCTTTGTTGGGAGGAGATACGGAGATCCCGGTTATTTATAAAAAAGACCGCGAAATAAGACGTTTTAACCCGGATTTCCCGCACATGCGCGAGCCGTCATGCTTCAAGTTTCCGGGTATATATGTCGAAGATCCGCTGGGCGAGGATCTCTATCCGCTGCCGGTCCTCAAGTCCCTCCAGCAGGTCGGGGGGAATGGCCTCGCGGCCTTTGCTTGCCCCCAGATATGCACCGCACAAGAAACCGATCGTATCGGTGTTTCCCCCGACATGGGCGGCAACGGTTAAGAGATCGGCCGGCAGCGGGTACCGGCGGATCAGGAAAAATGCAATGGGAAGCGTATGGTACAGCGAGACATCGTTTCCGATCTTAAGAACTGCGGTATCGATCTCCATCCCGTCTTTTTCCATCTCGATGGCGTTGTGGATCTTGCTCCCCAGCACCTCATCCTCATTCTGTGCCTGCGAAAGGGCTTTGTTTACCGGGTCCGGGTTCTCGTGGATCGCATGGTACAGAAGCGAGACAAACGTTGAGACTGCCGCATGAGATGCCGGGTGGGTGTGGGTCACCGAGCAGGCCCGGACCGCCCGTTCGGTCCCTTCATGAATGTCGGGATAGGCAAGGGCAAACGGAAGGGCGGGGGGCAGGCACCCGGCGGTCGTGGACTTGACCCCGCAGGCAAGGATCTTTCCGGTGTGCATATGATCGCAGGCCGCCGATACCGAGCCGTCCGGGAACCGGAGTGCTTCACGGGTGTAGAGCTCCCTGAGTGCAAGCCCGTACCGTTCATCGGTGTATCTCCCGTCGGCAAGAAGCGTTGCTATAAGGATCATGGTCTGGGTATCGTCCGTGTACTGGCCCGGGGCAAGGGTGTCATTCGGATGCCCCTTGTATGCTCTGCGGTACCCGTACCGCATCTTGGTGAGACCCGGCATTGTACTTTCGTTTGGCATGCCAAGCGCGTCACCCACCGCCGCACCGAGCATGCATCCCTTTACTCTGTCCAGCATTGATACAATATTACCAGACACCGATAGATAATGCTTTTTGTATTTTTTTTCATTCGAAGATTCAGGGAAAAATTTCCTGTTTTTTAATTCAGTTCTGCAACATCCGGTGACTGGCAAGAAATTTTTATATGTGCAAATAAATTCATTGTCCGGGAATATCCCGCGACCACTAAAATTTATATAACAATTTAACATGATTAATAGTGTAAAAATGGGGGAGAGATGAACGAAGACTTTGATGTCAAACTCGTGGAGAACGCGAAGTACTACACGCCGGATGCGGAGTACAAGCGTGCCTCATGGATAGGAGACTACCAGGGAACCTATGAGAGGTTCCTGTCCGATCCCGATGTATTCTGGAGCAATGTTGCCCGGGAACTCGAATGGATCCGGCCCTGGAACCAGGTCCGCGAATGGAAGTATCCCTATGCCCGGTGGTTCCTCAACGCACAGCTCAACATCACCGCCAACTGCCTTGACCGCCACGTGGCCGGCGACCGCAGGAACAAGGTGGCCCTGATCTGGCGGGGAGAGGACGGGAAGGAGCGGGTATATTCGTACCAGCGCCTGCTGGGCGAGGTCATGAAATTTGCAAACGGCCTGAAAAATCTCGGCGTAAAAAAAGGCGACCGGGTCTGTATCTACATGCCCATGGTGCCGGAGCAGCTCATCGCAATGCTCGCCTGCGCCCGGATCGGGGCCGTCCATTCCGTCGTCTTTGCCGGTTTCGGGACCACAGCGCTCAACATGCGGATCAATGATGCAGAGGCAAAAGTAGTGATCACCGCAGATATCTCGATCCGGCGCGGCAAGGCAATTCCCCTGATCACCATCGCAAAAGAGGCCATCGACAATGCGCCATCGGTGGAACACATTGTGATGTACCGGAGGCGCAGGGAACCCCCGGTCGAGCTCCGCCCGGGACGGGAGCACGATTTCTACGGGATCATGGAAGGCGTACCGGCAGACTGCCCCTGTGAAGTGATGGACACGGAAGACCCGCTCTTCATCCTCTATACAAGCGGTTCAACCGGCACACCCAAGGGTGTCGTCCATACCTGCGGCGGCTACATGGTCGGTACGTACTACACCACGAAGACCGTCTTTGACCTCAAGGAGCGGGACATCTTCTGGTGCACGGCCGACCCCGGCTGGATCACCGGCCACAGTTACATCGTGTACGGCCCGCTCGCGGTCGGTGCAACGGTGTTTATCACCGAGATCACCCCGGATTACCCGGATGCCGGCAGCTGGTGGAAGCTGATCGAAGAACAGCAGATCTCGGTATTCTACACCGCACCGACGGCCATCCGGACCTTCATGAAAGTCGGGGAGGCGTGGCCGGACAAATACAACCTCACCTCCCTGCGCATCATCGGGTCGGTCGGCGAGCCGCTCAATCCCGAGGCGTTCGAATGGTACTACCGGGTGATCGGAAAGAGCCGGTGCCCGATTGTGGATACCTGGTGGCAGACCGAGACGGGTATGCAGATAATCACAACAATGGTCGGCGAACCGATGCGCCCCGGTTTTGTGGGGAAGGCAATCCCCGGCGTCGAAGTCGATGTCGTGGACAAGGACGGGAAACCGGTACCACCGGGCACCGGGGGTTTCCTCGTGATCAAAAAACCGTGGCCGTCGATGCTGCGCACGGTGTACAAGAACGACGAACGGTACCGGAAATACTGGGAAACAATTGAGGGCAGCTATGCCGCCGGCGACCTCGCGGTCAAGGGAAATGACGGGTACATCATGGTGATCGGCCGGGCCGATGACATCATCATTGTTTCCGGGCACAACATCGGGACGGCGGAAGTAGAGAGCGCGCTCGTCTCCCATCATGCAGTGGCGGAAGCCGCAGTGATCGGCAAACCCGATGCCATCAAGGGAAATCTCATCAAAGCCTTTGTCATTCTCAGGCTCGGCAACACACCAAGCGATAAGCTGACCCAGGACCTGATGTACCACGTGCGCATGACGATCGGGCCCATCGCCGTCCCGCACGAGATCGAGTTTGTCGACAAACTGCCAAAGACACGCAGCGGCAAGATCATGCGCCGGGTCTTAAAAGCAAAAGAACTCGGTATGGACCTCGGAGATGTCTCGACACTCGAAGAGTGAATGGCCTGAAAATACCGGTAACAACAACGGGATGAAAAAAAAGGAGCGAGAAACCACAAAACGGAGAGTAAACAATGGAAACCCAAACAATACAACCGGCAACTGCCGTAAAAAACCTGGATATGACCGCGAACCCGGCCCCCCTCGGGCTTATCGCGTTCGGCATGACCACCGTGCTCTTAAACCTGCACAATGCAGGGTTCTTTGGGCTCGGTTCCATGATCCTCGCGATGGGGATCTTCTACGGCGGCCTCGCACAGGTCATCGCGGGTATCGAGGAATGGAAGAAGAACAACACGTTCGGGGCAACCGCGTTCACCTCGTATGGGTTGTTCTGGATGACGCTTGTCGCCATTCTGGTGCTCCCGAAGATGGGCCTTGCAGAGGCGTCGGACAAAACCGCGATGGCCGCGTACCTCGCCATGTGGGGGCTCTTCACGCTGGTCATGTTTATCGGGACCTTAAAAGCGAACCGGGCGCTCCAGCTGGTGTTCGGGACGCTTACGATCCTGTTTTTCCTGCTCGCCCTCGGCGACGCGACCGGCAACGGTACGATCACGGTGATCGCCGGCTTCGAAGGAATCCTCTGCGGTTTTGTCGCGATCTACGCAGGTCTCGCGCAGGTCTTAAACGAGATGTACAAAAAGACCGTGGCGCCTCTCGGGTAAATCCGGTCACGTTCTTTTTTTTTGCTTGTAGAAAACCTCTTTCATACTACGCAGCCCCCCTTTTGCACCACCAGTCCCCGAGTGGTACGGGGCGCTAGTCGTGATACCTTGGAATTACCTATTTAGAAAGTTCCACACTTTTGTGTACAGGTAATACAGCATCATCGCAACAGGGGGATGCCATAGCGGCGGGGGCGAAGTCCCCGAGAGCGTCTGGTGTGTCCCGAATGATGTCTACAGAGCACATTTTTAGACCCCGCAGACCGGATGTGCACGGGCTGTACCCTCCACATTATGACGACCGGTAAATTTTTTTCCGCTGGGCAATCCGGTAACCGGAGATAACCTGAGCTGATTCCCCGAACTCCCGGTCGAGTGCCGGATCTCCGGAATCCACGTACAAAACAGGGGTCTCCCGCAGCTTGTGCGGGGTTGCAACAACGATCAGGTTTCGCAGCCCTGCTTGCCCGATCACCGCCGCGCTGATCTGCTGGTTCCCCCGGCCGAGAATAAATCCCTGGGCGCCGATGGGGCTGACGATGATCCGTGTTTCGGGATACCGGGCGGCCAGATCGAGGAGCATTTTTTCATCGGCGTCCGATGCAACCAGACGGCCGTTGCAGATCACATCCACCCCGAGCAGGGTCTTTTTGATCCCAAGGCGCCGGGCGATCGCTTCCGTTGTCGTCCCGGCCCCGAGAATATAGAGCGAATCCGGGAGCATCACTTCCAGCAGGAACCGGGCAATCTCATCCTTCGCCCGCTCCTCATCCGGTTCCTCGAACACCTGCTTTGCGACCTGCATCATGCGGGCCCGGGCCGGTACACGGGCAATGCCATACAGGTGCGTGTCGAGTACCCCGTTCCGGTACGCTTCTTCGTCCACGTCCATCACGTCTGCGTCATGGAAGCCATCTGACCCGGAGACGAGG
Organism: Methanoregula sp.; assembly: GCA_041652215.1. Taxonomy (GTDB): domain Archaea; phylum Halobacteriota; class Methanomicrobia; order Methanomicrobiales; family Methanospirillaceae; genus Methanoregula. The sequence continues at coordinate 7,355 of JBAZHU010000062.1, forward strand.
ACAGCCGCAGCCGCCGGGTCAACTGCAAAAACGGCAGAATACATCTTCACCCCGGCAGGGATCCCAAGGAGCGGGACGGCCCGGCCGGCAGCCTCAAAGACGTCCCGGGCCGTACCGTCGCCGCCGCAGAACAGGATCCGATCGACATTTTCCTGCAGGAATGCAGAAACGGCGTTTTTTGTATCTTCAGCGGTGCTGGTCCCCCGACACTGGTACGCGACCCGGTAACGCGTTATCCCACACTCCCGCAGGGCATCCTCCCCCATCTCGCCGGAACAGGTGACAAAAAAAAGATCCGGATCTGTTGCAAGGAGGCGAAGGGTTATCTCCGCCCGTTCCGCTGCACGGGGAACTGCCCCGCGATGCCGCGCCTCGTCTGCGTTCCCGTCCGTGCCTTTCGGCCCCACGGCACCGCCCATACCGGCGACAGGATTGATGAGAAAACCGATGCAAAGCATGAAAAAGAGATTCAGGAAATTTTCGGGATCCGCCCGAGGGCTTCCTTGATCAGTTCGTCCGGGTACTCGTAGTCGAC
>JBAZHU010000063.1:0-7878 GCA_041652215.1 Methanoregula sp.
AGGATTACCGGTTTATTGAACCGACCGGGGATTATTCCCGGCGTCCCTTTCTTTTTCCAGATCAGTTTTCAGGTTTATTGCCACCAGTTCCGGATAATCCGGACAAATCGGGTTATTTTGCTCAATTCTGTGCATTCATATACGCTTCTTACCCAGCAGTACAGGTGTCGTTACGATCCATCTCCCGGAAATATACCCACAAAAACCGGCTGTTCCGGCAGTTTTTTCTCGACCGGAAAACCGTTTACTGCCACCAGTGTTACTGCCAGGACCCCCGGCACTGTTCCCGCCAGGAGGATCGCGTTGCGGCAGCACCGCGGCAGGCCGGCACGGACAATGGCAATACTGCACCATTTTTTTGAGTTTTAATGGAACGCGTCCGACCCTGCATCACCACACAACAAGGGGGGGTCGTACCCTGATCATGCATGACCCCCCCTCTACCGCATCTCCATTTTTATGCCAGAAAACCCGGTATTTTTACGTCATAAAAACTCTATTGAAATACAGGCAGAAAGAACAAACATGGTGGGGGGGTCGCACCTGTTTGCAAAACCGCCCGGCCCGGGAAATTCCTGCCGCCCGGGCGACCCAGGGATCAGCAGGCCCCGTTCCAGTTTTCTCTCGTAAAATTATGCAAAGGAAACCGGGCCGGAGCCGGCCGGTGTGCTGCCTGAAATCCCTTACACCAGACCCGATCCTGTGCCCAAAAACAGGGGGGGTCATGCAAATTTTGATGCGACCCCCCCCTATTTTACCCGGTACACAAGATAGGTTTTAGGGATGAACCGGGCAGACAGGCTGCCAAAAAAGCGACCGGAAATTATGTGTCGCTCCCGCCCGTTTTCCTGTTATGGTAAATCGCAGGGGCAGGAAAGGAGCCTGCGTGTCACGTCAGTGACGGGCATCCGCGTGTGCATCGAATGACGGCACATAGGGTTTGATATCCAGGAGCGGTGTGCCGTCAAGGATGTCCACATCCTCAATCGTGATCACGCTACCCTCGACGCCCACAAGCCGGACGACCGAGAGACCGATCGCATTCGGGCGTTTCGGTGAACGGGTTGCAAAGAGGCCACGGGGAGTGGAATCGAGAACAGGGGTGACGGTGAGGCTGTATCCCGTGGATCGATGCAGGGCGTACAGCAGGAGGATGTGCGAGAACCCGCCAAGATCGGCAAGCCCCCCGACAAGATCGCTCCTGACCTCTACGGTGCCCCGGACCCCCCGGGCTCCGACAGGCTGAATGGGCACATCGGTGATATCGGTAAACGGCGAATGGATCGTTCCGATCGATGTGTACGTGAAGGTCGTGTCCGGGGCGGGCGCACCATGCATAGATCAGTATCGGTGCAATCAGGTAAATAACCGGTGTTATCGTCAGGAAGACCGATACTCCGTCCCGCAATGACCCGGGTAAACACCCTTGAAAAAACCATTGAATACACTCGTACGGGCTCTGCGGCAGAGTATAGGTGTACCCTGAAAATGCTCCCAAAGAATGCGCGGCCCGGATTAATATGATTGGAGTGCATATGCACGGGATAGTAAACCAACAAGTAAATACAGGCAATATTTGACTTAAATCCGGATTATGCCAGGATTTGCCTGTATTTTACATACCAACAGCATCTACCGGAGAGGGACGCGAAGCGAAAGACTTAACAATTGTGATTTCTTACATTTGTAATGGTGATTCCACTATGAGTGATCGTCTTTGTTGCAAACACCAACGTAAATGACAAACCGTTTGCGCGGCTTGGGCACCTTCCCCCATCGGCAAAACTCGTGTATAAAGTGCTGGAAACAAGCGGACAGCTGACGCAGAAGGATCTCATCCGCGAGACCTCGCTGCCGTCCCGGACTGTCCGGTACGCATTAAACAGGCTCAAGGCAGAGAAGTTCCTCATCGAGCACTACTACTTCATTGATGCCCGGCAGAGCCTGTACGGCCTGAACATCTCAAAGCCGCAGGAAGAGGTGGTCGCTGTATGATGCGGCCCATGACGCACATTCCCGGCACGTCCACTTAAGCTACCCCCAGATTCAGGAGCCGTCAAACCCTTCACCTCCTTTCAACACCTTTTTTCTTTCCTGTTCTTATCAGCGCCAAATGTACGGATCCCCGTACGGGAGGATGGTTTTGCGTCATGGTATCGGTCGTTCCCGCAGGTTTTAATAAGGGGCATTTACGGGGTTACTTCTCTGGCATTATGCGTACCGGCCGGGGATATTCCCGCAGGTGGTGGCAATTTATGCCGCAATCCCTATGCTAACGGTAATCCGGGAAGGATAGATCGTCTGGATTATTGTATGGCCGTGCATATCCCTGTACTATATCCAGACGGAGCATCACCACCATGACCGCATCACAGAAAGACGAACATGTCATCGAAGCCATTGGACGATCCAGGATCGTGATCAGGAACGGGACCATCGTGGAAATCGGAGAGGCGAAGATCACGTCATGTCCCCTGGCAAAACGGTTTGCCAGCCCGGTCCCGGAGATCACGAAAGATGCCGTCAGGGCAAACATTGAGCACCGTATGAAAGCATTTGGCATGTGCACTGCCCGGCGGGATGTCATTGACACCCGCGAGTTCGTGGGGTTCGGTGCTTCCGAACTCCTGGGTTTTGCTTCGCACGCGGGACTGATCGATGCGGCAGTCCTTGCCTGCGATGGCGCCGGCACGGTGATCGTGAAAAAACCCGCCCTGATCCAGGGTATTGGCGGGCGGATGTCCGGCCTGGTCTCCACAAGCCCGATCCAAGAGGTCATAGCGCGTATCGAAGAGAATGGAGGGATCGTTGTGGATCCTGCCCACGCAGCGCTCGACCAGTATGCAGGAGTGAAACGTGCCCATGAACGGGGATTTAGGAAAGTGGCCGTCACCGTTGCGCGTCCCGAGGTCGCCTCCCGTATCAGAAAAGATTTCCCGACAACCCTTATCTTCGGTGTCCACGTGACGGGGCTTACTCCGGAGGAAGCAGCATCGATGGCTGCCGTTACCGACCTGATGACCTCCTGCGCCTCAAAGACCGTCCGGGAAACGGCAGGAGTAAAGGCCCTTGTCCAGGCCGGGATATCCGTGCCGATCTTTGCGCTGACCCGGGCAGGGAAGGAGCTCATTCTCGAAAAGATCCGGCAGTCCGATGAGCCGGTGCTCCTCAAGCCGACCCGGCTGCCGGTGCTTGACGCGGTCCAGCCGGATCCACTCGTATAGGAAAAATTACCTTTTTTACCCCATATCCCGCGCCCCTGCCAGAAACGACGGGTTTAAAAAACAGAAAAAATTGAGGGCCGGACACAGAGGCTCTTTAGAAAAAAAGATCACATGAGATGATTGTCCCGGATCGTGATCCCCGCTGCCTCCATCCGTGTGCGGATCAGGTCGCTGACCTCGAACTGTTTTTTTGCCCGGAGTTCTGCCCGTATATCCTCAAGCACGCTTAAGGGTGCGCTTGTCTCGCGCAGGAAGTTGATGCCAAGGATTTCCCCGTATTCCCGGAGCGCTTCAAGGTCCCCGCTGCCGGCAAGCCTCTGGATCGCCGCAAGGGCCATAGGGGTGTTGAGATCAAATTCCATGGCGTCGGCAAAGGCCTTGCGACCCTCCGCATCAGGCCCCTTGTCTTTTGTCGCAATCGCCCGTATATGGTCGAGCCCTTTTGCCGCATTGGCAAATCCTTCCTCGGTCGCCTGGAGCGGGGACCGGTAGTGGGAGAGGAGGATGAAGTACCGCAGGACATCCCTGTTCCACGTTTTGAGCGCATCCCGGATCGTGATGAAGTTCCCGAGCGACTTCGACATCTTCTCGCCCTTTACCGTCAGGAAACCCGTATGCAGCCAGTATCTCACCATCGGGTGCTTCCCCGCAAGAGACTCCATCTGCGCGATCTCTGCCTCGTGGTGGGGGAAGATGAGGTCAAGACCCCCGCCGTGCATATCGTACTGCTGGCCGAAATACTTCTCCGAGATCGCCGTGTCCTCGATATGCCACCCGGGCCTGCCCCTGCCCCACGGCGAGTCCCAGGTGTACTCCCCGAACTCCCCTAGTTTCCAGAGTGCAAAGTCCAGAGGGTTGTGCTTCGATGCATCGGAGACCCGGCTGACCCGTTTTGCCCGCTCCTGTCCTGAAAGCTCCCCGTTGTACCCGAACGTATCGAGGTTGAAATAGACCCCGGTCTCTGTGACATAGGCCACGTTTCGTTCGACCAGCCTTTTTACCTGGTCGATGATCTCGGGAATATGGGTTGTTGCCCGGGCATAGTAACTGACCGCATCGATCCCGAGAGATTTCATGTCCCGGAGATATTCGTGCTCGAATTTCCGTGCAAGCTCGCTCTGGGACACACCCTCTTCTTTTGCCCGGTTAATGATCTTGTCGTCCACGTCAGTGATATTCTGGAGGTAGAAGACCTCTTTACCCGTCGACCGGAGGTACTTCGCGAGGACGTCAAAAACGACATAGGTACGGGCATGGCCCAGGTGCGAATAATCGTAGACCGTGGGCCCGCAGACAAAGAGCGCGACCCGGTCCGGGTGCAGGGTTTCGAGCGGCTCAACGGTTTTTGATAACGTGCTGTAAAGTTTCATGACAGTGATCCCGGATGTTTTTTTTTACGCCGGCGGAGGGAGTCGAACCCCCAGACATTCGCTCTGCAGGCGAAGGCATTAACCGCTCTGCCACACCGGCTCTTATGTTTTTCTCTTTTTTTTAGGATCACTGCACGATTCCTTAATCCCGACCGGTGTACCGGTACGAGCCTCTGGCCCTGATTATGTCATCATTGTTTCTCCTCTCCACCCCCCATTTCAGACCTTCCCAAACGCCTGTTCGAGATCGGCGATAAGATCCTCGGTGTTCTCGATACCTGCCGAGACCCGGATAAGCGAGTCCTTAACGCCCACCTTCTCCCGCTCTGGTTTAGGTACCGAGGCATGGGTCATGGATGCCGGGTGTTCTATAAGCGATTCGACACCGCCCAGGCTCTCAGCAAGCGAGAAGATACGGAGGGCGCTTAAGAACCTGAGCGCTGCCTTCTTCCCTCCCTTGATCTCAAAGGAGAGCATCCCCGAGAACCCGTCCATCTGCCGCTTTGCAAGCGCGTACTGCGGGTGGGAGCGGAGGCCCGGGTAGTAGACGGCACTGACCTTTTCGTGCCCTTCGAGGTACTTCGCAAGGGAGAGCGCGTTTTTCTGGTGCCGCTCCATCCGCAGGGCGAGCGTCTTGATGCCCCGGGCAACGAGGAAACTGTCGAACGGGGAGAGGATCGCTCCTGCCGCGTTCTGGTTGTACTTGATCCTCTGGTAGGTATCCTCGTCGGAGAGCATGACCGCCCCGCCCACCGAGTCGGAATGTCCGTTGATGTACTTGGTGGTGCTGTGGACAACGATATCTGCCCCGAGTGCGAGCGGGTGCTGGAAGTACGGGCTTGCAAAGGTGTTGTCCACGATGACCGCTGCCCCGGCATCGTGGGCGATCCCGACGATCTCTTTGATGTCGCAAAGCCGGATCAGCGGGTTTGTCGGGGTTTCAAGCCAGACAAACCGGGTCTTTTTCGTGATGGCTGCCTTGACATTCCCGGCATCTCTCGCATCGACATACGAGAACCGGATCCCGAAGTTCTCACCAAAGACATGGTTGAAGAGTCGTCTCGTGCCTCCGTAGAGGTCGTCAAATGAGACCACATGATCGTCTTTTTTGAGGAGTGTAAGCGCTACGGTCGTCTCAGCGGCAAGCCCCGAGGAGAAGGCAAGCCCGAACCGGGCGTTCTCGATTACCGCAAGTTTCTTTTCAAGCGCTCCCCGGGTCGGATTCCCGCTTCGGGAGTACTCGTACCCGCCGGTCGGCTTTGCAACGTCCCGCCGGGCAAAGGTGGATGCGAGGTGGATGGGAATCACAACGTCCCCGGACCCGCCTTCGGAAAGCACCGGGTCTTCCCCGGCATGCACTGCCGCTGTCTCGAATTTCATGTCAGATCACGTCCGCAAAGCCATTGCTTTTCAGCCATTCATCGTTGAAGATTGTCGTGAGATAATTGCGGCCGGTGTCCGGCAGCAGCACGACAAGGAGGTCGTCTTTGTTGAGTTTCTGTGCCACGTCTGCGGCGGCAAAGACCGATGCCCCCGCCGTCCCACCGACAAGGATCCCCTCTTCCCGCGCCAGCCTCCGGGTCATCCGGAACGCATCGGCATCGTTTACGACAATGATATCGTCCACGATGCCGAGGTCCACGGTTGACGGGATAAAATCCTCCCCGGTCCCCTCGACTTTGTACGGGTGGGACTCGGGTTCTGTCCCGTAGAACACGTGATGGTAGATCGAACCCTCGGGGTCGACCCCGATGATCCTGATGTCCGGGTTTTTTGCCTTGAGATACCGTGCAGTCCCGGAGATCGTTCCCCCGGTCCCGATCCCGGCCACAAAGTGCGTGATCTCCCCATCGGTGTCCTTCCAGATCTCAGGTCCCGTTGTCGCAAAGTGAGCGGCCGGGTTATTGGGGTTCCCGAACTGGTTGGGGACAAAGGCTCCCGGCGTTTCGCGGGCTACTTTTTCTGCCACCTTGTAATAACTCCGCTCGTCTTCGGGCGGCACGTTTGTCGGTGTCCGTATCACGTCTGCCCCGTACGCCTTCAGGAGGAACTCCTTGTCCTTACTCATCTTTTCCGGCATCGTAAAGACGGTCTTATATCCCCGGGACGCCGCAAATATCGCAAGACCCACGCCGGTGTTTCCCGATGTCGGCTCGACCACGGTGCCTCCCTGTTTTATTTTTCCCTCCTGCTCGGCAGCAAGGAGCATCGCTTTTGCGATCCGGTCCTTGGCGCTTCCCCCCGGGTTGAAACTCTCCGCTTTTGCAAGGACGAGCGGTTGTGTCCCGTCCTTGAGCACCCGGTGGAGCCGGATGAGCGGGGTGCTGCCGATGGTGTCGATGATATTTTCATAGAATCGCATGAGCGATCATCTCCGTATAGGTTGGATTTTTATCGGGCGGTACGATGGAACACCGGCATAATGTTTAGAGCGTGAAGGTCAGTACAGACCTGCGAAATGCCTGAAATGCCGGCAGTGGAGATTTATCGTTCAGCAACGACACGGGAAAAAAATACTTTCAAAAAAGGGAAAAACCTGTTTTGGCACCTGATGGAACATACCAGATTGCCGCATACGCCGCATTTCCGTGTCCTGAATCATGGTGTCCATGGTAGTTTTTCCTGAATGATCCTTTGTCTGTTTTTATGTGTGCTGTTATTAGTGCGTAACAAGATTACTGGTGATCGCATAAAACGGTTCAGATAGCGGTAAAATCTGCCGCTCTTTTTGTCCAGGGCAGTACCCGGCCCGGAGAAGGGCAGTCCGTCAGCGTTTTTCCCGGGGGGCCGGTGGGTTGCCGTGACCGGTGGGGCAGGTACCCTGCCGGTGAGGTGCGGTAAGGGAAAATAAAAAATCAGGGAGATTTGTCCTTTGCCAGCTGTGCGGCAGCCGAGGCAAAGACGATCTGGTTCTGGACCTGGATGCCTTCGCTCCATGCGTCCATGAACTCGGGGACAGACTTCCCCGGGCATTGTGTCCCTAGTTCCGTGCAGGAGGGGATGACATGCCAGTACAGTACGTTCTGCCGGAACCGCTCGTTATTCCTGAAGAACCCGAAGCTGACCGTACCGAAGGTCACAGGTTTCTCGCCTCCACCCGGGCATATTCGTCAAAGACCGGGTTTGACGAATAGTCGTAGTAGTGCATGAGGGCGCAGGCAGTGCCCATGAGGCTCCGGGCCCGTTCAAGCCGGTTGATCATCTGGCAGGTGTCGAGGTACAGATCCACGAGTTCGTCCTGCGTGCCATACGATTCGTCCATCTGAAGGTTCGTGCCGTGCTGG
>JBAZHU010000064.1:0-7773 GCA_041652215.1 Methanoregula sp.
GGCGGGCCGGAGATCACTGAGAAGATGAAGGCGCTCGGGAAAGAGTCGGTCTTCGTCGGCGGGCTCCGGGTCACCGACCAGGAAACGCTTGAGATTGCCCAGATGGTGCTTGTCGGGAAGATTAACAAGGGCATCATCTCCCTGATTGCAAAGTGCGGCGCAAAGGGTGTCGGGCTCTCGGGAAGCGACGGAAACATCATCATCGCAAAGAAAATGGACCTCCAGAAAGTCAAAGTAGAGGGAGTCGAGCAGGAAGTGGACCTCGGGCATGTCGGTGAGATCGAATGGATCGATCCCGCGCTCCTCAATACACTCCTCGATCAGGGTTACATCCCGGTCATCTCCCCCATTGCAATCGACCGGTTCGGGGCCAGCCTTAACATTAACGCAGATACCGCCGCCGGGGATATTGCCGTGGCGCTCAAGGCCTTCAAGCTGATCAACATGACCGATGTCGATGGCGTCATGGACGCAAAAAGGACAAAGGTCTTCCGCAAACTTTCCATCGATGAAGCCAACGCCCTCCTCGCATCGGGCGCTATTGGCGAGGGCATGATCCCGAAGGTTACCTCGGTCATAAAAGCGGTGGAAAACGGGGTCCGTTATTCCCACATCATCAACGGCAACGTCGAGCACAATCTTATCCTCGAACTTTTCACCCATGATGGCGTGGGGACGATGCTGTCCCTCCAGTAGGTTTTTTTGCCAGACGGGTCAACACACCACTAAGACAAATCCTGCAATCACAAATGAGATAGGTGTCACCGGATGGATAAGATTATCAAAATTTTTATCGCAGTCTTTGCAATTATCGCCGTAGCAACGGTTGCCGTTATTCTCGTAACCTCTTCAGGTACCGCAACGACCCCCCCAACCACTGCCGTTGCCGTAGATATCGGCGATGGCAGCACCGTGTATTTCTTCTATGGCGAGGAGTGCACGCACTGCAAGAAGGTCGAGCCGTTCATCGACAACCTTACCATAAAATATCCCGATGTCGATATAGAGCGGCTCGAAGTCTGGCACAACCAGACCAACGAGCAGATCTACAGTGCGATGAACGCGGCAGTAGGGGTCTCCTCGCCCCCCGGCGTTCCCGAAGTGATCGTTGGCAAGGTTGTGCTTGTCGGTGAAAAAGATATCCCGGCAAAACTCGAAGACTACGTGCAGGCCCTTGAAAAAAAAAAGGTGAATCCGGCACAATAAGTATCACTCCCTCTTCTTTTAACGCATCCGTTCCCGCGTACTTTTTCTATGGCGACGGGTGCAGCCACTGCGATGCAGTAAAGCCCTTTGTCGAGGAGACCGCGTCGCGGTACCCCTCGCTTGACCTCGAACAGCTGGAAGTCTACCATAACGCGACCAGCCAGGCCCGGTTCTTTGCCATGGACAAGGCCATTGGCATTGCCTCGCCCGGGGTACCCACCCTTATTATCGGGAACCAGGCTTTGGTCGGCGAAGACCAGATCCGTGACCGGCTGGATGACACGATCCGGCAGGAACTTGCCGCCCCGACCCGAAACGGGACTGCAACGGCCGTAAGCACTCCTTTAGAAAACTGCCCCGGGACCGTCTCGTCCCTGACCGTGCCCCTTGTGATCGTGTGTGCCGGGATCGCGAGCATTAACCCCTGCGGCCTTGCCGTCTTGATCATCCTTTTGCTCTCGATCATCGCGCTCCAGACCCGGCGGCAGGTACTGCTTGTCGGGCTCACCTTCATTGCTGCGGTCTTTTTGTTCTATCTGATATCAGGTCTCGGCGTTCTCTCCTTTATCCAGGTCACGGGAACCGGGATCTCGTCTTTTATTGCGATAGCGGCTGCGGTGATAGCGATCGTGCTTGGCCTGGTAAACATCATCGATGCTGCGGTACGAAATGAGGGGTTCCTCCTTGCCATCCCGGCATCGAAGAAACCGGTGCTCGAACAGTACATCAGGACCGCGACGCTCCCCGCGGCGTTTGTGCTCGGTGTCCTTGTCGGGATCTTCGAACTGCCCTGCGCCGGCGGGATCTACCTGACGATCCTGGGACTCATGAGCAACACCATGACCCTTGCACAGGGTCTCCCCTACCTGCTCCTGTTTAATATCATCTTCATCCTGCCTCTGATCGTGATCCTGCTCGTGGTGGTCTTTGGGCTGCCCCCGGAGCGGGTCAATACCTGGCGGCTCGCAAACCGGCGGATGCTCCGGTTCGCGATAGGTCTTGCGATGATTCTCGTGGGGCTTATTATCCTCATCGGCCCCGGGTTCCTGTAACCGGGGCGCCGGAAGGATTCTTGTATACAGATTCAGCGGAAAATCCGGGAAATCAACGGGTGAACCATGGTTACCTCCCTTTAAGCGCACCAGACCCCATTAAGCCTCATGAAGGGAATGATCATTCTGAAGTTTTCCAAACAGAGGATCGGGTACCATGAAGAATGTGATTTATTATTTTACCGGCACCGGTAATTCGCTTGCCATTGCAAAAAAGATCGCCGCAGCACTGGGAGACTGCGAATTAATACCGGTAGCGTCGCTGAAAAACAGTCCCGAAAAAATTGTTCCGGTTGCAGAACGCACAGGAATTGTCTGCCCGGTATACTTCCTGGGCCTGCCCCTGATGGTTGCAGAATTCGCCGGGAGGTTTGATCGCTCCCATGCCGGGTATACCTTTGCTGTTGTCACGTTTGGCGGGAGCGGGAGCGAGCCAGCGCTCCGGCAGCTTGACAAATGTATAAGCGGACAGAATAAACGGGGGCTGGACGCCGGTTTTTCGGTGAAAATGCCCGGAAATTACATTTTCATGTACGACGCCCCCTCCGGGAAAATCGAGGATGGAATCCTCGCATCGGCCGATCACCACCTGGGGGAGATCATCCCGGTCATCAAACGGTGCGAACGCCGGGGGATATCCTGGTCGCCCATCGGCTCTCTTATCCATGCGGTGGCATACCCCTGGTTTGTTTCCCATGCCCGTACAAAGGACCGGGAATTTACCGTTACCGATGCCTGCACATCCTGCGGGACCTGTGCAGCGGTCTGCCCGGCAGGCAATATCGAACTTGTCGGGGGACGGCCGGTCTGGAAAAACCGGTGCGAAGTCTGCTGTGGTTGTATTCATCTCTGCCCGGCACATGCGATCCAGGCTGGGAAAAAAACGGCGGCACGACTGCGGTACCGGAACCCGGAAATCACTCCTGCCGAGCTGAAAACAGGGCACGACCGCTAAAAAACGTCATCTGCATACCGGTGTAATGACGTGAAAAAAAAGCAAAACCGGGTGAAATTATCGTATTAATCGTTTTGGCGGGACGCCTTTTCCCATGGTCGCACGCTGTTCTTTCTCGTTCATCGAGATCAGGATCTCAAAGATGGATCTTACCGGGACGGGATCGATCTTGTGTGCCTTTGCGCATTTCATCACGTACTCCAGCACATCGATCTTCCGCTGGTTGTCATGAACCGGTATCCCTTCCGCATGCTTGACTGCTGCAACTTTCTGGGCAATTTTCTGCCGTTGTGCGATAAGAAGGATGATCTCCTCATCGATCTGGGTGATCTCTGCCCGGACCTCTTCAATCGTCATATGAAAGTACAATGGCAGGAAAAGGGGATAAACGTGATGACGCCGCCGTTCTGGCATTACACACGAAAACAGATATGAGATAAAGACCCTATCTGATCCGGTGGTTTCATGCTCGAACGAATTACCCGGCGCGAAGAAGCTGACCTCTTTGTCGCGTGGATTGCCATATCCATCTCATTTGCAATCATTTTCATTTCGCCCGGCGGGTTTCTGAACTTTAATTCCAGCCGCATCAGCGCGGTTACGGCTCTTGTCTACTTCGGGGTGTCGCTCGTGGTGGTTTTATTCGGGTTTATCCTCCACGAGATGGCGCACAAGTTTACCGCGATAAAATACGGATTCTGGGCAGAGTTCCGGAAAGACAATATGATGTTACTTGTGGCAGTTGCCCTTGCTGCCCTTGTAGGTGTCGTGTTTGCCGCTCCCGGTGCGACGATGATCTACAACATGAGGGCCGATGGCAGGACGATCAGCCGGGAGGAGAACGGAAAGATCTCGGCTGCCGGGCCCATCACGAACCTTATCCTCTGCATACCCTTTGCCGGGCTGCTCCTTTATGGCGGTATATCCTCCGGGTTTGGGGCAAATGTCTTTACCCTTGTCGGCATCGTCGGCCTTCAGGTCAACGCAATGATTGCAGCGTTCAACATGCTGCCGGTCAGCGTGCTTGACGGCCGGAAAGTGCTCGCATGGAACCCGGCGGTCTTTATTGTCCTGATTGTCGCGGCGTTTGGTGTCCTTGTGGGATCGTTCTACTTATTTTTCTAATCTTTTTTTTAAACCGGAAATACAATAAGCGGGATCGTTACGCCGGGAATCTTGGGGTCGTAACACCGGTTTTACAATTTTTTGATCTTTTCAAGATCCTGTACAACCTGCACACCCTTATCGTATGCTTCCTTCAACGCGGTCGGGTGGTTTTTGATCCCGTTGTAGGTATCCATGTTGTTCGCGACGATATTGTCTGAATAGTCAAACCCCGTACCGTGAAAGAAAGCGGTGATCGCGGGAAACGCACTGTCGAACACGTGTGCCATGTTCTGCCCGGCGGTCGAAAGAAAAATACCCTTATGTTGTTTGATGTGGTCTTCAGAGAAGTCCAGTGTCTTGAGGATAAACTTCCGGGCCCAGAGGTACTGCGCCCGGTCGATGAACCCTTTGAGCTGGGCGGTGATCCCCATGCTGTAGATGGGGGAAGCGACCGCGACGCAGTCGGCGGCGAGGATCCGGTCGTACAGGCCCGGGGCATCGTCTTTTACGACACATTCACCGGTCTTGTGGCAGGCGTTGCACCCCCGGCAGGGTGAGTAGTCGAGATCTTTGAGCACGACTTTTTCCACCGATGCTCCCGCGGCCCTGGCGCCGTCAAGGAAACTGTCAAGCAGTGTCTCGGTGTTCCCGTGCCGGCGCGGGCTTCCCGAAATGCCGAGCACTGTGACGGTCATTTCGCAGCTCCTGCACCCAGCCGCACTTTTAATTCGGCGATGACCGCTTTCCCGAGTTTCTCCGCATCGCTCTTTGCTGTCGGGTGGTTTTCGATCGCGCCTTTTTCGTCCACGCCGTTTATCATCAGGTACCGGATGTCTGCGTCCTTTATGTCGATCACGTGGTAAAAGCACTTGACCGACGGCACCGCCGCGTCAAACACATGCGGCCAGGTCTGCCCGGCGGTTGCAAGGAAGACGCCGAGGCGTTTACCGATCCGCTCCGGGGGAACGACCGGCAGTTTGAGCACGTACTTCCGGGACCGGAAGACCTGTGCCCGGTCCACGAGCATCTTTACCTGCGAGGCAAGGCCCATGCAGAAGATAGGGGAGGAGAGGATGATGCAGTCCGCTTCGACAATCTTATCGTGGTAGATGTCCATCCCGTCGCGCTGGATGCACTTGTTGAGTTTTTCGCACGCATTGCACCCCCGGCAGGGATTGATATTGGCCTCGGTGAGCGGAACCTTCTCGACCGAAACATCCGGCTCGGCGGCCATGGCTGCAAGTGTCCAGTCAAGCAGGGTCTCGGAGTTGCCGTGCCGGCGCGGGCTCCCGGCAAACGCGAGGACTTTCACGGGCATAGATGATGCTTGGATATAGTGGGTGAAAAATCATTGGATGGGGGATGAGTGCCTATTCGGGAAAAAAGATGGGACCGGGCATTTTTCAAAAATAACACTTTGTTAAAAAACTTTAGTTTTTTAAACGTTCCCGGATCATTTCCAAGTATATGTTCCAGCGTGGGCATTGGGGATCCCTATGCTTAGTAGTAATCGATTTCTGATTCAGTAGCCAAACCTTCTATCGTATTTCTTGTGATCAAACCATTCGATTATTATAACAACAATGGTTTTATCATCGCTTGTTATCGTATAGGTCAAGCGCATATCTTTACTAAGATTAAATTTCCACAAGTTCTGGAGATTATATTTTTTGTATTCTTTCGGAAACAAGTCTTTTTTCACTTGTGTCCCGAAAAAGGGTATTTCACGTAATTTATCGATTAAATGGGTAATTGAAACAAAAAGATGTGGTTCGTCATCTCTTCCAGTTTCTAACTTAAAATAATTTAATTTGGTTTCTTCATCGATAAAGGCAATTTTTGCCATTATATAAACAGCTCTGGGCGAGAAAGATACGTATGAGTCAGTTCTGGATTGTATATCCAGCATAACCGCCCCTCGCCGTCCTCTGCCAACTTATTTGTTTTTATGAGAAGGGAAATCAAATTCTTAAACGATGTGCAGGATATGCCTGAGGGAATTTTCTCAAATAATTCTGCTTCCGTATAACCAGGATTGTCTTTAATGATCTGGAATACCCGCTCTTTCATATCCCGGGGAAGGGAACTTCGGCACTCATCTTCCGATTCACCGCCCAATACTTCTATACTTGTGGTCATTGATTTTCCCTCCCCTTTATTTTCTAAACACTGCATGAACGTATGCATCCACGTATAATCATACTATCTCTACATCGGAGTATAAAAAAACTCATCATCGTATGGCCGGGTGCCGGTTCATGCTGCCGGCAAACGCGAGGACTTTAATCGGCATAGATGATGCTTGGCGATGGTTGGGTGAAAAATCATTGGATGGGGGATGGGGCAGGTGTGGGTACCCCTCAAGGAAAAAGGAGCGCCCGATTCTGTAGAACACCTTAATTTTTATGCAAATTTGTATTAATGGAAGGGACATATCCATTAAAAACAGAGGGTCATATAATTTTATAGAATATGAATTGGCAACAATTATCTTCCATTGAGATCAAAACAGAGTTTATGAGGAAGATTTGATGGAGTTCCTACATGGTTAATGACTCCATATTGCCTGAGAAACAAATTCTCGTGGAGTTATGCCAAAAATATAATGTTAAAAGAGAACTCATCGAGGAACTCTTACAGATTGAAAAAGGTTATCAAGATTATGAGAGGCGAAAAGGTATCTTTCAACAGATTAGCGAATTAATAAAATATGAAACGTAGGATTAATCGAAAATTTTTGAGACAAAATCACAATCTCTAGGGTGAAAATGCAATTCAATAAACTGATCATTCAGAATTATAAAACGTTCCGATTTCGAACCGAGTTTGATTTTACTATAAATCGTGGCGATCCTACCAAGAATGTATTTTTAATTGGAGGTATGAACGGCGCTGGGAAAACCTCAATATTAGATGCAATTAATTTGTGTCTTTACGGGGAGAAAAAGGCAGAGCGGATTTTTAAGGCCATAAACCAGAGCGAATGTGCACATCGCAATTTTGAATGTATAATTGAATTGCAATTTGAGATGGATAATGGAGATAATGTTTTTCTCAATCGTTCATGGAATATCCCGTACACTTTTCAGAATGATCCCACATCTGAAGATCTAAATGAGAAAATTACCATTTCAAAAAACAAAAATATAATATCTGAAATTGATAAACAACGATTTTTAGAATATATCAAGTCAGAAATTCCTAGCGGCATCACCCAGTTTTTTTTCTTTGATGGTGAAAAAATCCAAGAAATCGCATCTGATGAGTATGCAGCCACCAATTTGAAAGAGTCAATGGAGGCCGCATTAGGCATAGAAAACATTCATAAATTGATTAATGACTTGGACAAAATCAAAAAAGATGAACGCAGGGATTCTTCGAGCGTTACAAATGACGATATAAAATTGAAGGAAACCGAACTGGAGCAATTAAAAAATAAATTGCGAAAGCAGC
>JBAZHU010000065.1:0-7758 GCA_041652215.1 Methanoregula sp.
TGCCCAAAAAAGTATCACTGCGAGGAGAGCACAAACAAACGACGCACCGGAACCCCGGTAAAAAATATAAAAATAATAGGGTTATTTCCTGAACTGGGGCATCATGGCCCGTACTTCTTTTCCGGTCTTCTCAAGGAGATGCTCCTCGTCCGCTTTTGTAAGCGCGTTAAAGACCGGACGGTTGACCATATTTTCGAGCATCCATTCCTTCGCGAACTCGCCACTCTGGATCTCGCCAAGGATCTCCTCCATCGCCTCGTAAGATTCAGGCCCGATCACCCGGGGGCCTCTGGTCATATCCCCGTACTGCGCCGTGTTGCTCACGTACTGGCGCATGTTCGTGAGCCCGCCTTCATAGATCAGATCGACGATCAGTTTGAGCTCGTGGCAGACCTCGAGATATGCCATCTCGGGCGCGTAGCCGGCATTCACGAGGGTCTCGAATCCCGCCTTGATAAGCGATGACGCTCCGCCGCAGAGAACTGCCTGCTCCCCGAAGAGATCGGTCTCGGTCTCCTCGCGGAACGAGGTTTCCAAGACGACGGCACGTGTCGCGCCGATACCCTTTGCATACGCGAGCGCGGTCTTGTGGGCTTTCCCGGTGTGATCCTGCTCGACTGCAATAAGTGCGGGAACACCCTTGCCTTCCTCGTACTGCCGGCGCACCATGAAACCGGGGCCCTTGGGCGCCACCATGATTACATCGACATTTTCCGGCGGTACGATCTGGCCGAAGTGAATGTTGAACCCGTGGGAGAACATCAGGACCTTGTTCTCGGAGAGGTACGGCATAATCTCGTTTTTATAGACAGCAGCCTGGAGCTCATCCGGCAGGAGGATCTGGATAATGTCTGCCTTCTTTGCCGCTTCAGCAACAGGCATCACGGTCATGCCGTCTTTTATTGCCGCATCCCAGCTCTTTCCCTTGCGCAGGCCGATGATCACGTCAAGGCCGCTGTCGCGCAGGTTCAGGGACTGTCCGCGTCCCTGCGAACCGTACCCTATCACCGCGATCTTCTTGCCCTTCAGCACCGAGAGATCGGCATCGGATTCATAGTATTTCTTCATCATATACTAATCCCTTTGATATCAGTAACAAAGCACATAAATATTATATGGAAAAACTAAAGAAGCACACTTGAAAATCAGCATGGATGCGATGACTTATTAAAAACATAGCAGTGGACAACGCCCCGGATCAACCGTTCAGCGGGAAACTGCCCGATATCCAGGCCACATCACCCGATGTCAGGATCAACCTCACCCGCGTCGGGGTAAAAAACGTAAAGAAACTCGTAGAAGTAACCCGCCTCGACAAGCGGCCGGTCGTTTTTATCTCGAACTTCGATGTCTACGTGGACCTGCCCGGAAGCCTCAAAGGAGCAAACCTCTCGCGGAATTTCGAAGTGATCGATGAGGTGCTCCAGCAGGCGATCGATGGCGAGGTCAACGAGATCGAGAACCTCTGTACCGCAGTGGCACGCAAGCTGCTGGACCGCCATGAGTATGCCGATCGCACGGAGGTACTCATGCGCAGCGAGTTCATGGTCAAGCGCGAGACCCCGGTAAGCCATACGACCTGCCACGAAGTCGTCAAGGTGCACGCACGGGCCGTTGCCAGGAGGACGTTCCGTGAGCCGATCGTGCGGAAAAGTATTGGCGCCGAAGTCACCGGCATGACCGCCTGCCCCTGCGCCCAGAACATCATGAAAGAGCGGGCAAACCATGTCCTTGAAGGACTGGGTGTTGACCAGAAGACCATCGACGCGTTCTTTGCCGAAGTCCCGATGGCTACCCACAACCAGCGGGGCCGGGGTTTCCTCTGCATCGAGACCGATGACGACCAGCATGTCAATCTCGAAAAAATTATCCAGATCCTCAAGGAATCGATGAGTGCCGGGATCTACGAACTCCTCAAGCGCGGCGATGAGGGGGCGGTCGTTCTTGCCGCGCATAAAAATCCGCGTTTTGTCGAAGACTGCGTTCGGGAGATGGCAAAAAAAGTTCTGGCCGGATTTGACTATTTACCGGGCGATGCCGTGGTCACCATCAAACAGACCAATGAAGAAAGCATCCACCAGCATGACGCGTACGCCGAACGGAGGGCAACTCTGGCAGAACTGCTGGACGAGCTCAATGGCGACAGGAAATCCCCGAATTGAAGATACAATGCGGAGTATAATAGTGAATAATTAATATAACCGGATTGTAAATGATTTTTAGGCTGCTGGCGCGGCCGGAGAAAATCACGGGATTCTTCTCCTTTTTTATTTTAATGGCCGATTCAGCCGTATACCACTGATCCCTGCAATTTCAGGTTAAAACAATAAACGTTATAAAATGGCTCGTTGTAAATAAAGTTGAACGTACTTTGTACGGTCAATTATCTCTAGAGATGAGAGATGTATAGAGTAATTTTGTACAGCGATAGGAACAACTCAACATAACATGAGGCGATTATATTGTCGAAAGTTGTAGAGATTTCCCCAACCACAAGACATGAGGGACACTCGAAGCTTGTCCTGAAGGTAAATGATGCAGGCATCATCGAGACAGGCAACTGGTGTTCCATTACTCCGGTGCGGGGAGTTGAGAAACTCGCAATCGGAAAGACCCCCGAACAGGTACCAAAGATTGCATCACGCGTCTGCGGTATCTGTCCAATTGCACACTGTCTGGCAGCGACCGAGGCGATGGAAGCATCCCTTAAGGTCGAGATTCCCCACGATGCGTTAATGCTTCGTCACATTTTGCAGCTCGCAAACCGGCTGCACAGCCATGCGCTGCACAACATCCTGACGCTGCCCGATATGTATCTCCCGGGAACCGATGTCAAGATCAACCCGTTCTCCCCTGAAGAGCCGGTGCGCAGCGTTGCAAAGCGCATCCAGCGGCTCCGTGAGATCGGACAGACCATCGGCGAGATTGCCGGTGGCGAAGCGATCCACCCGAGCAACCCCCGTATCGGCGGTATGTACCAGAACTGCTCCGAGCAGGCAAAGACCAAGATGTACGACCTCGCAAAGGAGGGTCTTGGACTTGCCCACCAGCAGGCAGAGTTCATGATCGCGGTTCTGCGGAACTACCAGAAGAGGGACTGGGTCGATGTCGGCGGCATGAAGGTCGCACTCCCCAAGGATCTCGGGTACCACGATCAGGGATATATGGCAACCCACCCGTTCTATGGCAGCTCAAGCATGGACGAATGCCCCACCTGGGATATCCGGCGCTTCAAGGAAGCACGGCCCTTTGACTGGTACATGGGCGAGATGGAGATCTCCCTTGAAGAGCCCAAGTACCCGGTCGGTGGAACCACCAAGCTCGGCACCAAGGTCAACCCGCAGATGGAAGCCTGCACCGGCATCCCGATGTACGACGGCCAGCCCGTTGAAGTCGGTCCCCGTGCACGTCTCGTCAAGTTCAAGAACTTTGATGAGAAGGGCACCATCGGCCAGCAGGTCGCCCGCCAGATGGAGTTCCAGGACTGCCTGTACGAGATGATCGACTGCATCGACGAGCTCAACCCGAAGGGAAAAGTCATTGCAGACTACATCCCCAGAGGCGACGGCACCCTTGGCTGGGCATCAAACGAAGCCCCCCGTGGTACCGATGTCCACATTGCCAAGGTCAAGGACTGGAAGGTCCAGTACTTCTCGATGCTCGTTCCGACCACCTGGAACTTTGCAACCTGCAGTGCGGCACTCAAAGGTGCTCCCTGGCAGCTCGCCGAGGTTGTCATGCGCGGGTACGACCCGTGCGTCTCGTGCGCTACACACATGATCGTTATCGATGAGGACCACAAGATAGTTGCCCAGAAACTCATCCAGCAGTGAGCGTAACTAAGGTCATGCTATATCCGGAGATTGTAATCGCAGGGTGTGGAAATCCCCTGTTTGCAGATGATGGCTTTGGTCCGGCGGTTATCGAGGAGTTGCAGAAACTCACACTTCCCGACAATGTAAAAGTAGTTGATGCTGGCCTTGGCGGCCCGCACTTTATTTTTACGATGCTCGATCCGGAAGTGACAAAAAAACTCGTGATCGTCGATATCGCGGATTACGGCGCAGAACCGGGGTCTATCACGAAACTGCGGATCGAGGACCTGCCTCCGGGCAGTTACCGCGATGCGCACTCGTGGGATATCGCGGAACCGCTCCAGCGGGTCAAGGACCGTATTGATATTACGATCATCGGATGCCAGCCCAAACGCGTCACGGATCCCGACATGGAGATCGGGCTCTCGGATGAAGTTTCAAAGGCAATTCCCAGAACGGTACGCATAGTACTGGAAACAATTGGTGTTGATTATGGGACTGCTATCTAGTGTCTTTAAGAAAAACGTCAGCGAGGAACCGCAGAAAACTGCGGCACCTGCAAAAGCGACTGACGTCGCAAAAAAAGTGGAAACAACTAACAAGGAGGTTAAGCCTGTGGTAGACAAGATTTCAGTGGGCTACACGCACCTGAGCGGATGCACCGGTTGTACGGTCGCACTCGCAGACAACTACGGCGGATTGTTAACTCTCCTCGACCGGTATGTCGACCTGAAATACCACCTTACGCTTGCCGATGTACGGCACATCCAGCAGGTCGATGTTGCAATTGTCGAGGGCTCCGTCTGTATTCAGGACAAGCTCGCAGTTGAAGAGATTAAGGAGACCAGAGAGAAGGCAGCAGTGGTTGTTGCACTCGGCGGCTGTGCCTGCTACGGCAACATCACCCGGTTCTCCCGTGGTGGCCAGCAGAACCAGCCTGCGCAGGAATCATTCCTGCCGATTGGCGACTTAATCAAGGTCGATGTATACATCCCCGGATGCGCACCGACCCCGCAGATGATCAGGAATGTCTGTGTTATGGCATACCTGCTCCTCAAGGGAACCAAGGAACAAAAAGAACTCGCAACCAAGTTCCTGACCCCGCTCATGAACATGGCAGCCAAGGGAACCAGCGCATGCTTCTGCGAACTGATGACCGAAGTCATCAACCAGGGCCTGTGCATGGGATGCGGCAGCTGTGCGGCAGCCTGCCCGGTCCGTGCAATCACCATGGAATTCGGCAAGCCGAACGGCGAGCGCGACCTGTGTATCAAGTGCGGTGCCTGCTATGCCCAGTGCCCGAGAGGGTTCTTCAACACGGATGTTGTCACTGAGTACGAGGCGATCAACGAGGCCATAATGGCGGCACTCCAGTAAAAGGTGTTTGAAATGGGAGCAGAACTCGGTAAATACAAGGCATGTGTGTCAGCACGGAGCACCGACAAGGAGATTCTCAAGGGTGCGCAGGACGGCGGTATCGTTACCTCGCTCTTTGCATATGCACTCGAAGAGGGAATCATTGACGGCGCCATTGTAGCAGGATCCTACGACGACGGTGACGACAACGAGATGTGCGGAACTGCGGTCCCGCACCACTGGAGACCAAAACCAGTCGTTGCGACTACAAAGGCAGAACTGCTCGCGGCACGCGGCACCAAGTACAACATCAGCCCGAACGTTTCCTTAATCAAGGAAGCAACCCGCAGCTATGGTCTTGACAAGATCGGTATCGTTGGCACCCCGTGCCAGATGCAGGCAGTACGGAAGGGTCAGCTGTACCCGTTCGGCTGGAGAGATGTCGGCGACAAGATTGCTCTTGCGGTCGGTATCTTCTGCATGGAGAACTTCCCGTACCAGAGCATCCTTCAGCTCGTGGAAGACCACGCGGCAATGAAGATGGAATCCGTCAAGAAGATGGAGATCGGGAAGGGCAAGTTCTGGGTCTACGGCAAGCGCGGACAGGTCGTTCAGCTGCCGCTCAAGGTAACCCACAAGTACGAGCAGCCCGGCTGCCATGTCTGCATGGACTACGTGGCAAACCTCGCTGATATCTCAACCGGTTCCGTTGGCAGCCCCGACGGCTGGAGCACCATCTTTGTCAGGTCAAAGATCGGTGACGCAGTCTGGGCAAAGGCAATGGCCGCTGGTGTCTTTGAGACCCAGCCCATCGAGAAGGTCAAGCCCGGCCTCGAACTCGTGAGCAAGCTTGCAAACGAGAAGATCACGAAGAACAAGAACACGCTCGAAGCTCGCAAGACCTTCGGTGTGGGTAAGGCTCTCCGGAACCCCTACATCTAAACCTTTTTTTTATTGCCCGCATCTCTGCGTGGCACGAGACGGCGTGTATAATTATTCAGGACGGCCGGTTCGTGTTTTTCCTGTCACAAAAAAATAAAAACGGCAAGATTTTGGTGAAATTTTAAGGACCATGACTGTTGTAGTCAGAGTCCCCGGTTTTTGATCTCCCGGATCGAAGCACCCGGGGTCAGGTGGAGGAAAAATCCCGCGACCGCACCGTTCAAAGCGGCGTCCTTTGAAGGGTAACCCTTCGTATCGCGATAATACTCTTTTGCACCTTTCTCCCGCACGGCAAGGTTTGTAATACCAAAGTATTCATCGCCGACCCGGATAATCCTGACCTTAAGCGGGACTTCGACATCCCTGACATCTAGCTCATACGTCCCAATCGTCTCGCGTATCTGCCTGATATCCGGGTACTGCCGGGCCAGGTCATCATCAGGTGCTGGAGTCACACCCGTATATTCCCCGCAGGAAAAGAAAAAATTTCTCTTTTGCCTTGCCAGGGGGCGTGTGCCTGGCAGAATGATTCAGTTACCCGGATTTTTTAGTATCACATTGCCAATAAACCACCGGCGGGTTTACACTAGCCAGGACCCGAACCGTAACCTCATGCCCGGAAAACGGGTATTTTCACGGCGTGAAAACAAATACCGGCACCTGCCCGCTTCACCGGAACCGCAGTCTTTATGCTGCTACCGTTTTTATTCACTAGAGAAGTACATGGCAAAAAAATGCGGGAACTGCGGCGCACCCGCTCCCGACAGTAACTCGCGGTTCTGCGACCTGTGCGGGGCGCCGCTCAAAGAAGAGCCGGTAACACCGCAGGGGCTGCCCATCTGCCCGGCCTGCGGGGCCATTGTCTCTGACAAGAAAGCACAGTTCTGCGATGTGTGCGGCGCACCGCTGGCAAAACCAGTCTGCCCGGTCTGCGGCAACCCGGCACCATCCACCCACTCCAGGTTCTGTACCCGGTGCGGGGCCACGTATGTACCGGGAGTCCCGGTGAAACATCGTGCCGCACCGGCAGCAGCACCGGAACCGGAACCTGTCGTGCTCAGGTCAAAGAAAGGGCGCCTGCCGGCGCCGGAGGATCCGGTGGAAGAATGGGATCCCTGGACGGATGGCGACCCGACCTACGATGTAGCGGTACCGTTGCCGCAGCCGCCGCAACAAAAACAATACACGGATCTCCAGCGCGTCGCCGATGAAATGGCACGGTCCGCACCGGCTGCCCCTGCCCAATACCAGGCTGCCCCGTACCGGGAGCCGGAGATGGTGCAGATGTCCGAGCCAAGAAAAAAATATTCCCACCTCCCGCTCATTGCCGATGAACTCAAAGCGGACCTGGACCGACGCGCTGCTGATCCCGCCGATACCATGGACGGCGGGCGACCTGCACAGGCAAAACGGGGGAAAAAGAAAGGCATGTTCGGGTTCAAATGACCTGACAAAAAATTATAAAAAACCAGTTTTTATTTGATCCCTTTTTAGATCTTTCCCAGCTGGTGCTCACTTAAAAGTATTCCACGATATTCCGGAAGATCGTCATGTTGAGCGATTCTTCAGGAATGCGTTCGCCGTTTCTCCGCATCTGTTCCCGGATGAGCGGCCAGTCGTAGATATTAGTAAACTCCATCGCCCG
>JBAZHU010000066.1:0-7552 GCA_041652215.1 Methanoregula sp.
ACGCGGTTGTCCAGATCAAAAAGAGCACGCAGGGCGACGGGAAAAACGCGATCATGGCGGCCTTTGCCGCCCACACGTCGCTCAAGCACGTGGTCGTGGTGGACGAGGATATCGATCCCTCCGACCCGTACGATGTCGAGTACGCGATCGCGACCCGGGTGAGCGGCGACCGGGACGTCATGGTGATCACCGGTGTCCGGGGCTCGTCGCTTGACCCCTGCCAGAAAGAGGACGGTACGAATGTGAAGATCGGGGTCGATGCGACCATGGTGCTCGGTCACGAAGACGAGTTCCGCCGCGCTACCTGGTGACCCTGCATGCACCTCGATTTAGAAGATGAGCGGATCCTTGCCGGTGAAAAAGGCGAGACCCGGCAGAAGATGCTTGAACTTCTCGTTGCGCTCGGGAAGGTGTTCGGGGCAGAACAGCTGGTCCCGATAAAAAGTGCGCAGGTGAGTGGCGCCTCTTACAAAACCATCGGGAAGTATGGCCTTGAATGGCTTGCCAGCCTCGATGCAAAAGCGGTTGTTCCCGCCGTCTTGAATCCAATCGGTATGGCCCGGACCCGGTGGGAGGAGATGGGGATCGATCCGGGTTTTGCAAAAAACCAGCAGGCCGTGGTCGCCGCGTACGAGCGGCTCGGCATCCGGCTTGACTGTACCTGCACCCCGTATTACCTCTATTCAACCGGGTACGGCGATCACCTTGCATGGTCGGAATCGTCAGCGGTCTGTTACGCAAACTCCGTGATCGGGGCGCGGACGAACCGGGAGGGCGGTCCTTCCGCCCTTGCCGCCGCGATTATCGGAAAGACGCCCTGCTATGGCCTGCACCTCGATAAAAACCGTGTACCGCAGATGGTGATCGATGTCCATGCCGACATATCCGGCTGGACCGTGGCCGACTACGGGGCGCTCGGGTACCATGCGGGAAAAATCGTGGGCAACCGGATCCCGTACTATCGGGGCATCCGGCCCGAGCCGGATCAGCTCAAGGCGCTCGGGGCCGCGATGGCGGCAACCGGTGCCGTGGCGCTCTACCACGTCGAAGGTGTCACTCCCGATGCTCAGAAGAACCGGTACGATCTTTTCGGGATCGAGACCGTCCCGGTCGAGCAGGCAGAGATTTCCCGGCTGTTTGCTGATTTCCCGGTGGATGCCATTGCCCTCGGCTGCCCGCACTGCTCCCCGGCAGAACTTGCAGAGATCGCCCGGCTTCTCTCCGGGAAAGTCGTGACAAAACCCCTCTATGTCTTTGCTGCGCAGGGTGTCATCGACAAGAATGTAAAAGTCGTGGACTCCATCGAGAAGAGCGGGGCCCGGGTCTTTGCCGACACCTGCATGGTCGTCTCGCCCGTGATGGAGCAGTACGGCTCTATTATGGTGAACTCAGGGAAGGCGCTGGCCTACGTGCCCAATATGTGCGGCGGCAAGGCCAGGATCGGGACGCTTGCGGACTGCATTGCGGTCGCGACCGAGGATCTCTTCTGATCTCCCCTTTTTGCGCTGTCTGACCTCATAGGAGACCTGGGCATACGTGCGACGGTTTCTCATCGGAGCAGGAACGAATGCTTTTTTTGCTCTGTTGAAATCCCCAAAATATTTCAGACGCTCTCGGGGGCTAAAGCCCCCGCCGCTATGGCACCCCCCAGTTGCGAGTGCAGTATTACCTGTACACAAAACCACGGGATTATACGTACAGGTAATACCGAGGTATCACAAGCTCCCCCGCCCCCAACGGGGGCTGGGCTGGCGCAAGGAGGGCATCCCTTAGAGTAAGAAATTAGTCGCTAAAATGTGACTATACCCAAAAGAAAAAGTTCAGGAAAGTCCCAGCAGGATCTTTTTTATCTCCGCTACATTTTCCTGCGTCGGGTTCTTACCTGGTCGCACTCCTCCGCCGAACGACAGGACCCGATCGATGTCACTTTTTTTGGCGTGTGCGAAGGGGATTTTTTCCCAGATGTCCTGATCGATCGTGTTCCAGGTGCACTGGAGCAGATGCCCAAGGAGAATGATCCTCTCCTCACTATAGGACTTCCACTCGGGCCCAAGGCCCTGCTGTATCAGCTTTATCGCCCGTTCGACCCTTTTTTCGCGCTGGACGTGATACAGGCGCCTGCCGATCTCAGCCTGTGTTGCTTCCGGCATATGTCATCCTCCCTCTTCCCCTCTGGGGATGATGAGTGAATCCCGCTGTGCAGGCATATACTTTGTGGCGGGCCCGTCAGGAACAAAGGAGAGCCGGTACTCCGTCCGGCCCGGTCCCGACCGGCCCCGACAGGGAAACTTCTATAAACCGGGACTGAATAATTCCGATATACTACACATATGTCCCGCACCAGTGACGAGGAGCTGGGCCGGCGGCGCTTCCAGCTCGTAAAGGAACAGGCAGTCGAAGACGCGGTGGAGAAGATACGGCACGGCCCGGCTGCCGAATGGCAATCCCTGAGTACGACAGACTACACGCTGCTCCGTGAGATCCTCGGCGATCTCTGGGTCGGCCTTGAGCGGGAGAGGTGGGAGCAGTACTCTTTTTCGATAGTAACCCGGCAGGATATCCTCGATATTCTGGCACTCGCAAACGACACCCGGGGGCATGCCCTCACCAGTGCGATACTGGACAAGATGGATGCGATCCTCTCTCATGCACGGGAACATCCTTCCAAACCTGATTCCTCCGAATCATAAACAGGATTTCTATAATGTCTGGTGGAATGTAACTTCCACGGGATAGGGGCCCGATACTTTATTATATCAATACTCGGTATGGTTCTATTATTGGGAGGTATCGACATGGTTGGTTGGGAAGTCCCGATTGGAGCCGCAATCGCATTTGCCGGTGGTGCCATCGGCACCGGGTGGGCGCAGTCCCGGATCGGCGCAGCAGGAGCAGGCGCAATTGCCGAACGGCCCGAGACGGTGGGGTCGATCATCATCCTTGAAGCAATTCCCGAGACGCTGGTCATCCTCGGGTTTGTCGTAGCCGCGATGATCATCCTGATGATCAAGTAATCCGGGCAGGCAGCGTGCAGCCTGACCGGACTACCTGTCATACACCGCGTTTCCCTTGAACAATTTTCATCTTCCCTCCCGGGC
The DNA here is from genome assembly GCA_041652215.1 of Methanoregula sp. Classification (GTDB taxonomy): domain Archaea; phylum Halobacteriota; class Methanomicrobia; order Methanomicrobiales; family Methanospirillaceae; genus Methanoregula. The sequence continues at coordinate 3,099 of JBAZHU010000066.1, forward strand.
CGGAAACACCGGGGGCAGGCCGCAGGGACCGGTTCACAGGCGACAGGACCGATGACGGTGATGTCATGGCCTATGAAAATCTTTTAAAATCAGTGGAGGAGAGTGCACAGGAGAAGGAGCGGGAGCTCCGGGAAAGAGCACAAAAGCAGGCAGACGGGATCCGGTCGGCGGCAAAGAAACAGGCAGAAGAGATCCAGGAACGCGCCCTGCGGGAAGCCGAAAATGCTGCTCTGATCGAGAGGAACAAGCAGCTGTACCTTGCAAAAGGCGGGATCAAGGAGCAGGCCCTCACCCGTCGGGAGAAGGTTTTTGAAGGCGCCTTTGCTGCGGCAGGGCAGCAGCTTGCCCGGTTGCGGCAGGATGAAAAGTACCCTGCCATATTCAGGCGGCTTGTGGAAGAGACGATCGGCGCGATGGGGGAGACACCGTTTGTCGTCCACGTTGACAAGCGCGATCTCGATCTCTGTAAACACACACTGGCGGCGCTCAACGTTTCCCGTGAGATCCTCCCCGACCTTGAGTGCATGGGCGGCCTTGTGGCCAGCTCGCCGGATGGCCTCATTACGTTCTCCAACACCATCGAGTCCCGGGTCGAGCGGGTGCGGGAACACAGGAGACTCGAGATTTTCGCCATACTATCAGGTGGCTGATATGGACTGGGGATACATCAATGCCCGGATGCGGGGGATGAAGAGCCGGCTCTTAGACCACCGCACGCTCGACAACCTGATCCTCCAGCCGGACCTCGAATCCCTGATTGGCGAACTTGAGAAGACGCCCTACCGCGACGACATTATCGAGGCCCGGGGCAGGTATGCCGGTATGCCTGCCATAGAGTACGCGCTGCGGAAGAACTTTGTCCGGACCTTCCGTAAGGTTCTCGACTTTGCCAAAAACGAGAACGCGGAGCAGTACATCAGGATCTTCCTCCACCGCTGGGATGTCCAGAACGTCAAGACGATCCTCCGCGGGAAGAACATCCACGTGACAAACGACGAGATCCTCGACTGCCTCGTACCCGTGGGCGAACTGGACGAGGCGACCTTAACCGAGCTCGTGCGGCAGCAGGACACAAAAGCGGTAACGGATCTGCTCGCCACGTGGGGCATCCCCTGGGCAAAACCCCTGACCACGGCATTCCCGGAGTTTGCCCGGAGCGGGGACCTTGCCCTGCTCGAATGTGCCCTCGACCGGTTTTATTACGAGGACGCACTCCGGTCGGTCAAAGCCCCGGATGCCAACAATGCGATGATCCGGCATATCCTCGCCATCGAGATCGATGTCGTGAACTCAAAGACGGTCCTGCGGATGATCCGGGACGGGATCGACCCTGAAGAGGCAAAGAAATTCCTGCTCGCCGGTGGGCTGGAGTTCGATTTAAAGAAACTCTCCCGGCTGCTTGCCCTGCATACGATCGAAGACGCCCTTACTGAACTGTCGGCCTCCCGGTACCAGTTCCTCTCCGGGATCCCCGAGGCCGCGGTCAAAGCACGGAAGATCTCGGTCATCGAGAAGGAACTGGAACGGTACCAGGTAACGCAGGGTGTCCGGGCGTTTACCGGTGATCCGCTGAGCGTTGCCTCGCTCATCGGGTACTTCTGGGCGAAGTACAACGAGATCACCAACATCCGGGTCATTTCGCGCTGCAAGCTCGCCGATTTTCCTATCGAGCACCTCAGGGAGGAACTTGTCTATGTATAAGTTTGTCATCGTCACGGACAGCGACCGGGCCTCGGGCTTCCGGCTCGCGGGGGCGGAGGTGTTCGAGGTACGGGACGTGGAGGACGCGAAGACCATCATCCCGCCCCTGCTCCACAGGGACGACATCGGGATCGTGGCGGCAAACGAGGAGTACATGCTCTCGCTGGATGACAAACTCATGGACCGGATCGAGAAGATGCACCGCCCGCTCATCATCCCGATTCCCTCGAAAAAAAAGGAACTGGACCGGCGGACCTATATCGAACGGCTCCTGAAAAAAGCGATCGGGTACAACATCGTCGTAAAGAGGTGACGGTATGAATACGGGAACAATCTCACGGATTTCGGGCCCGGTGATCGTCGCAAAGGGCATGAAAGGGTCCCGGATGTACGATGTGGTGACAGTCGGGACCGAGGCGCTCCGCGGCGAGATCATCCGGCTCGAAGGCGACGAGGCGGTCATCCAGGTGTACGAGGACACCACCGGCCTCACGCTGGGGGAGCACGTGGAGAACACCGGGATCCCGCTCTCTGTCGAGCTGGGCCCCGGGCTCCTCTCATCGATCTATGACGGTGTCCAGCGCCCGCTCCCGGTTCTTCTTTTAAAAAGCGGGGACTTCATCGGCCGGGGCATTACCGCGCCGGGCCTCGACCGGTCGAAGAAGTGGGAGTTTGTCCCTGCGGTGAAGATCGGCGACATGCTCGGGCCCGGGGACATCATCGGCACGGTTGCGGAGTTCCAGTTCGAACACCGGATCCTCGTTCCCCCGAAGATTGTCGGCAAGGTCACGGAGATCCGGGCGGGTTCGTTCACGGTCGAAGAGATCGTCTGCGTTCTCGACAATAATATACGACTCCCGATGATGCAGTCCTGGCCGGTCCGGATCCCCCGGCCCCACACAAAGAAACTCGACCCGGTCCTGCCGCTCATCACGGGACAAAGGGTCTTCGACTGCATATTCCCGGTGACAAAAGGCGGAACGGCGATGATCCCGGGCGGTTTTGGGACGGGAAAGACGGTCTCCGAGCAGACGCTTGCCAAGTGGTCGGATACCCAGATTGTCGTCTACATCGGGTGCGGGGAGCGGGGGAACGAGATGACGGACGTGCTTGCGGAGTTTCCCGAGCTCGTCGACCCCCGGACAAAGCTCCCGCTGATCCAGCGGACGATCCTGATCGCGAACACCTCGAACATGCCGGTCGCCGCCCGCGAGGCCTCGATCTACACCGGGATCACCCTTGCGGAGTACTTCCGGGACATGGGATACGACGTGGCGCTGATGGCGGACTCGACCTCCCGCTGGGGAGAGGCATTGAGAGAAGTCTCGGGCCGGCTTGAAGAGATGCCGGGCGAGGAAGGATATCCTGCGTACCTCGCGACCCGGCTCTCGGCGTTCTACGAGAGGGCCGGCCGGGTGGTCTGTCTTGGTGCGGGAGAGCGGACCGGCTCGGTCACGGTGGTCGGGGCCGTCTCGCCGCCCGGCGGGGATTTCTCGGAACCGATCACCCAGAACACGCTCCGGGTGGTCGGGACATTCTGGGCGCTGGACACGAACCTCGCCTACCGCCGGCATTTCCCGTCCGTGAACTGGATCAAGAGTTACTCGCTGTATCTCGACAGCATCGCGGAGTGGTACAGCAAGACAATCGCCCCCGACTGGCGGGAACTCCGGGACAGGGCGATGTACCTGCTCCAGAAGGAAGTGGAACTGCAGGAGATCGTCCAGCTGGTGGGTCCGGATGCACTGCCCGACAGCGAGAAGGCGATCCTCGAAGTGACCCGGATGATCCGCGAGGACTTTCTCCAGCAGAGCGCCTACAGCGACACGGATTCCTTCTGCCCCGTCGAGAAGCAGTACCTGATGCTCAAGGTGATCATGTCGTATTACGAGCAGGTGAACCTCGCGATGAACCGGGGCGTCAGCCTGCGGCAGGTCCAGGCCCTCCCTCTCCGGGCGACCATCGGGAGGATGAAGGAGGCCGGGGACCTGGACACGATCCGGAACATGATCGATGAGATCCGCGACAAGCTGACCGCGCTGGAGGTGGAGAAATGAAAGAGGCTTCGCTGCTGACCCGGGAGTACCGGACGATCGGGTACGTATCGGGCCCGCTGATCTTTGTCACCGGGGTGAAGGGGGCGTCGTTCGGGGAGATCGTGAAGATCACGCTCCGCGACGGCGAGGAACGGACCGGGCAGGTGCTCGACATCTCGGAGGAGCACGCGGTCGTCCAGGTGTACGAGGGTACCCGGGGGATCGACATTGCCGGCACCACGGCCCGGTTCACCGGCGAGCCCGCCCGGATCCACGTGTCAAAGGACATGCTGGGCCGGGTTTTTTCCGGGGTAGGAAAAGCCCGGGACGGCGGCCCCGATCTCATCCCGGAAGCGGTGCTCGATATTGCCGGGATGCCGATCAACCCGTCGGCACGGGACAAGCCGGCGGACTTTATCCAGACCGGCATGTCGGCAATCGACGGCCTCAACACGCTCGTGCGGGGCCAGAAACTGCCAATCTTCTCCGGCTCCGGTCTCCCGGCGAGCAAGCTTGCCGCCCAGATCGCCCGGCAGGCAAAGGTCCGGGGCGAGGGGGAGGAGTTCGCCGTAGTTTTCGTGGCGATGGGGATCACCCACAAGGAGGCCTCGTTTTTCATGCAGGACTTCGAGCGGACGGGGGCGCTCGACAGGGTGGTCTTCTTCATGAACCTTGCCGATGACCCGACAGTAGAACGGATCGCGGCTCCACGGTGTG
>JBAZHU010000067.1:0-7534 GCA_041652215.1 Methanoregula sp.
CATGGATGAGGATAGTTGGCATGGCACCACCTCAGCCCCCACCCATCAGCATGGAAGTCCCCGCAATTTTAAAAAATGAGGAAGGGGGGTGGCCCCTACCCCCCACCACATATATTTCCGGAAGGGGATCACCCCCCCACTCATGTGCCGGGGCTGTAGGGGGGCACCCCCCTCCCCCTCAAATCCCGGCCGGGCATTTCGCACTCTTTCCCGAAGATCCGGCAGATATGTCATTTCACGCCGGTAACTCCACACGAAATGCAGGATCCGGCCGTGCAGAAATGAGCCGTTTCGCGGACAAGGGGGGGAGGGGGGTGATCCCCCTACCCCCCCATCATTTATTTTTTGGAAGGGAATCACCCCCCACCCCATGAGCTGGGCCAGGTGGGGGGTACCCCCCCTTACGGCCCGGACCGGCGCCCCCCCGCGACCCTGCGGAAACAGGACATTTTTTTAGAGCAACGTGAATTCATCCGGAACCTGATCCGCCTTCATGTCCGGTTTTTACATATCGGCAGGATTCAGTACTTCGCTAATTTTTGCGATTCGCAAACGAGGACCTAAACCTCCAATCGGTCTACCTAAAAGAGACCTCGAAAGAATCCGTTTCGACAGAGAATTAAAAAACAGGAGTCATCCAAAGGCGATGCGTGACTGTACGTGTCTAAATGAACGTCTTGAGTCGGATTGCTGATCTCCTGCGTGGTGGAAAATTAGTGAAGTACTGGGATTATTGTTCCGCACCATAAGGTACCGGCGATACAACCCGGGTGGGAATAGTTTGTGGAGAAAAAACCCCTGGTTCTTTTCACGGTTATCGGTGCAGCAATCGCAGTATACGGCTTTGTTAACCATGCAGATCCTGCTCGCTGCGTTACTTCTGGTGCTGGTATTCCTGGGCGCGTTGTATGTCCAGATTCGATCGTCGCCTTCCGCCCCGGAGTCCTGGAATGAGGGATGGTCAGCGATTATTGCCGGGGCGGTTATCGCTGGGATTTTCGTGATGTTGCATGAGGGATTTCTTCTCTGGGCCATTGCCCTTGCCGCGCTCCTGCCGATCCAGCAGTCCCTTGCCCGGATCGAACGGCGCATGGAGAAACGGGAGACGTCAGAGACGCCGTGAAGGTATAATCGCGGAGGGAGCTCCATCGGTTTTAGAATCCCGATAAAAAATCCCTCATTTAAAAATTACTGCAATTTTTTTTTCACTCATCGCCAGTATTATACCTAAACCGGGAGAAGTATCCTTCATACAAACTTAAAAAGGAGGTGAGCGAGAATGTTTGACTGGACCGTGTTCCTTAACATTATCATCGCGATTCTCCAGGCAGTTGTCCACCTGCTGCCCGCAGCATAATGCGGCAGTACGGGATCCCGGGGAACCAGGAGGATAAAAATCCACCTGCCGTTCGCTATCAGTCGCACCGGATAATGTCGTCCCTTGCGACAACCCTCTTCCTTATTTTTCTCCACCGTGACATAACTACTTGCATTTTTTTCGGCGTAGCCCCCGTCAGTATGATATGCCTGAAATTTTTCCTGATAATATTCCCATGTGTGGCCCGTTCCTGTTCGGGTTTTTCCGAATCGGATCCGTGTGGGTGTGGTTCCTATATCTCTGAATTCTGACAGAAAAGCACCATTCATTCTGTGTGGAGAATAAAAAAGAAAACTCAATAAGGGTTGCCGGCGCACCACATTATTCCTCAAACTTAGGAATCTGGAGTAACCTGTGCCATTTTTCGGGAACCTCAACGAGTCCTGATCGGTTCCCGGAGAATGATTGAAACGACAAGATAGGGAGACGATACATGGCCGTAAAACGATGTCCCCGGTGCAAGACCGATAACCCGGTAATCTACGAGCATTGTATCAAATGCGGTGGACCCCTGCCACCCGTCAGGCAGCGACCGGGTGGGAAAAAAATCCTGGCACTCGTGGTTATCGTTATGCTTGTCGTCCTTGCGACAGTCTATCTTGTCATTCCAACGCTCCATCTCTCGGCCGCGACCGGCAAGAACCTGTCCGCAGCGATCAGCGTGGGTGCGGCATCGCCAACCCCAATTCCCCGTTACGGGATCCGCCAGCCTGCTCGCAATAGCGATCTCCAGGTAACCGTCACCCAGACGCGTGCCGGGGAGAATACGTTCAACGCCGGCCGGTTTTATACGGTAACCGTCAGCATTCAGAATTTTAACAGGGATACGGGATTAACCATCCCGGCCAGCGCCTTTGTCCTCTTAGATTCCGATGGGAATTATTATACGTCATCCGGGATCGGATCCAGGGTATCATACGATGCGCTGCCCGGCACTACCGGTACCGTGGATCTTGTCTATATCGTCCCTCAGGACGCGGAAGGGCTGCGGATATTGTACACGTTTCCTGATTCCACCGTTTCTGGTGCGGGACCGCATGAGGTTGCGTTCGTCCTATAATTTCGGGCCGCTGTCACTGTCCGCAACAGGGAGGCCAGGATATCCCCGGATTTTGTCCGTTACCTTCAATCAGGTTATTGCCCCCCGGATGGGAACAACCACCACCTTTTAATGTAATTTAACCAACGGTACAATATGCAAGTTCAATCCGGTCCTGCGACACTGATACTCGGCGTACTCCTGCTGTTTGCCGCACTCATCCTTGTAGCGGGCTGCACAAATTCATCCTCGCAGACCCCGCCCGTAACACCGGTATATTCCCCCAAAACCACGGTCCTGATTGGCAGTGCCGGTGTCAATCCGCAGATCCTTGTTGTCGATCGTGGCGTTACCGTCACCTGGCTCAACACCGATATGGGACGTCATATCGTCACCACTGACGCCGGGACTCCCGACTCGTTTACCTCCCCCCTGCTTGAGAACAATAACCGGTACCAGTTTACGTTCACCGAACCAGGAACATACGGGTATCACTGCGCGGATAACGCGGCAATAAAAGGGACGGTTATTGTCAACAAGTAACCGTGGTCTCTCTCTTGGTATCCCTGCAGGGTGAGACCCCCGGTTATTTTATCTCAATCCTCTCGCCGGTCTCCATGTACTGGACGTTCTCGGCGATCTTGCAGGCGTGATCGGCGCAGCGTTCGAGATACCGGGCGATAATAATGTAATACGTGGCCTGCGTGATGGTCTTGGGGTTCTCCATCATGTAGGTGATCGCTTCGCGGAAGATGGAGTGGCGCAGTGCATCGATCGCGTCGTCCCGTGCAGAAAAACCATCGAGTTTTCTTATATTTTCAGTCTCGTATGCTTTGACGGAATCATCGATCATCGCGAGCACGTACTCCGACATGAGGGGCAGGCTCATCATGTTCGCGATGTGGGGCTTACCTGCGATCTCTTTTACGATCTTTGCGGTTGATTTACCGTACCGCCCGATCCGTTCCGAGGCTGCGATGACTTTTAGGGAGCAGACGATTGTCCGCATATCCTTTGCCACCGGCTGGTTTAAGGCGATGAGCTGGTAGCAGTTCTCTTCAAGGGTAACGGTCATCTCCCGGAGCTGATCTTTTCTGTCCAGAACTTTCGTTGCCAGGACAGAGTCCTGGTTGATGAACGCCTCCTGCGAATCCTGGAGCATCGAGAGGGCGAACCGCGCCATGTCCGAGACTCCGTTTTTTAAGTCTTTGAGTTCTGCATGGAATTTATCTGTCATGTTCCTGCCTCACCCGAACCGGCCGGTGATATAGTTCTCGGTCAGGTCTTCTTTGGGGTGTTCAAAGATGTTTGTCGTCCTGTCGTACTCGATCAGTTTACCGAGATACATGAACCCGGTATAATCGCTTACCCTGGCTGCCTGCTGCATGTTATGCGTGACAATGATCACCGTGTAATCGGTTTTGAGCATCTCGATGAGATTCTCGATCTTTGCGGTTGCAATCGGGTCGAGCGCCGAGCAGGGTTCGTCCATAAGGATCACTTCCGGTCCGACTGCGAGCGTCCGTGCGATACAGAGCCGCTGCTGCTGGCCGCCCGAAAGCCCGAGAGCCGATTCATTGAGCCGGTCCCGGACCTCTTCCCAGAGCGCCGCGTGCCGCAGGCTTTTTTCAACAATCCCGTCCAGTTCCTTACGGTCACTGATCCCGTGGACCCGGGGGCCGTATGCGACATTCTCATAGATGGATTTGGGAAACGGGTTTGGCCTCTGGAAGACCATGCCGACCCGTTTCCTCAAAGATACCACGTCCATATCACAGGAGAGCATGTTCTCCCGGTCAAGCAGGAGTTCGCCGGTGATCTTTACATTGTTGATCAGATCGTTCATCCGGTTGAAACAGCGCAGGAGCGTGGATTTCCCGCACCCGGACGGTCCGATCAGTGCCGTGGTCTTTTTCTTCTCGATCTCCATGGAAATATCCTGGAGTGCGTGCTTCTCGTTATACCAGAGATTCAGGTTTTTCGTGGATATGATTGTCGAATCTGACATGTGTTATCCCCGTGCCTTATTTGCATAGTAATTCCTGATCAGGATCGCGACCGAGTAAAATGCCACGACGAGCATTAAGAGAACCAGTGCGGTCCCGTACTTGTTGGCCGATGCGCCCGGTACATTGGTTGAAAGGATGAAGAGGTGATACGGCAGTGCCATCACCGGGGCGAAGAGTGAGTCCGGCAGGAACCGGGTCGAAAAGACGACCGCGGTAAACATGATCGGTGCGGTCTCCCCGGCGGCCCTGCCGATCGAGAGGATGGCCCCGGTAACGATTCCCGGGATTGCCGGCGGGATGACAACTTTGCGGATCGTCTGCCACTGCGTGGCTCCCAGCGCAAGGCTCCCTTCACGGAGGGACTGCGGGATGTTTTTAAGAGATTCCTCTGTCGTACGAATAACGGTCGGGAGTACCATGAGGGCAAGGGTAATCATGCCGGCAAGAAGCGAGACTCCTACATTGAGATACAGGACGATAAATGCAAAGCCAAAGAGTCCAAAGACGATGGATGGCGTCCCGTTGAGGAGGTCGACCCCGGTCCGTATCAGTTGTGTAATCCGGCCCTCACGGGTATATTCGACAAGGTAGATTGCCGCCCCTACCCCGAGAGGCAGGGCGATAAGAATGGCACCGGTCACCAGGTAGAGGGTCCCGACAATTGCCGGGAAGATCCCGCCGCCCCTGCCAAGATTGGTTGGGGACTGGGTCAGGAAATCCCAGGACAGTGCCGGCAATCCGTTGATAATGATATCCCCAAGAATGATCGCGAGGATCGCAACAACGATCAATGCCGCTGCCGTGACACCGGCAAAGGCGATCGTTTCGATCTGTTTCCGGGAGAGCCGGTTCCGGCCGTAATGCCAGAACGCTGCGATAAGAACGACGACTAGTGCTGCCCACCAGAGTGCGACAGCCAGGAGCAGCAGCACGAACAGGGCAAAGGCAGTGATCCGCCACCACTGGCTAAACGCATTCTTTGCTGTCGTGAAGAGTGGCGATGTGATACGGAATGTGCTTTTATGACGGGCAGTTCTCCCATCCCGGAGGTACGAAAGGATTGCCACTGCGCTGAAGTTTACGATGAGCGCGATGATAAGCAATACAACGGCAACACCGAAGAGTGCATGGTAATGCTCGCTCCCGATGGAAACCTCTCCCATCTCGATGCCGAGCGTCCCGGTAAGGGTGCGGACGGGAGAGAGCACATTCCAGATCGGGTCCGGGATGATGGCTGCATTCCCGGTGACCATCAGGACGGCCATGGTCTCGCCGATCGCACGACCGACCCCGAGAATAATTGCCGCTGCAATGCCGGAAAGGGCGGCCGGGACAATGACCCTGCTGATCGTCTGCCACCGGGTGGCACCGACCGCAAGGGCACCTTCCTCGTATTCCCGGGGAACTGAACTGATGGCATCTTCGGATACGCTGATGATCGTGGGAAGTGCCATAATCCCAAGGAGGACCGATCCGGCAAGCCAGGTCTGCCCGGTCGGGATGTCAAACGTGGTGCGGATGAATGTGGTCAGGACGATCAGGCCAAAGAAACCGTAGACTACCGAAGGAATCCCGGCAAGTAACTCGGTTGCCGGCTTGAGCACGCTTTTAACCCGGGGTGAGGCGAGTTCTGAGATATAGATCGCACAGCCGATAGAAAGCGGGACGGCAAAGATCATGGCACCCAGGGTAACGAGGATGGTCCCGACAATGAGGGCGAATATCCCGTAACTGGGTTCAACGGCGGTGGGGGTCCACGAACTCCCCAGAAGGAAATTCGCGATGCCCGCCGTCTCAAATATTGGATAGCCATCCCGAAGCAGGAAAAGCAGGATAAACGATACGACGACAACTGCAAAGAGTGCTGTGAGAAAGAAGACGGACTTGACAAATTTTTCCCTGGTTCGGGAAACCCGGGCGGTACACCCTGTGGTACTCCCTTTAATTCTTTGTAAGAATGAAATGGTTCGTCGCCTCCCCGTTTAAACAAAAAATGACGTGGTTTTTAAGGGGATGATCCCTTCAGCTCGTCAGGGGGACATAGCCCTGATCTGCGACGATCTTCTGGCCATCTGCACTGAGGATATAGTCGAGGTAATCCTTGGTAAGACCGGTGGGCTGGCCGTTCGTGATCATATAGAGGTCACGGGAGACCGGGTATGTTTTGTCTTTTACCGTACTGATGCTGGGGGTAATGATTTTATCAAAATTGTACCAGATGGGAAGTGCCTTGACATCAGAGGAGAGGAATCCGATGGATACATACCCGATTGCACCGGGGGTCTGTGCAACGCTCTGTGCAACCGCACCATTGGAATTCTGTTCGAGCATAGTCTTTGCCGGAGTCGCCTTGTTTAACACAGTCTCATCGAAATACGAGCGCGTACCGGATGAACTATCACGGCCGATGAGCACGATCTGGTTGTTGGTGTTCGGGACTTCCGCCCCGGTGATCTGGGTCCACTTGGTGATCTTGCCGGTGTATATCTGGTTGATCTGGTCAAGGGTGATATACTGGATCGTGTTTGACGGGTTAACGATAACGGCGATGCCATCGTGTGCAACGGTGACAATATTGAAGTTGGGATACGTTGCCAGTTCAGCCGTGGTCACATCCCGGGAGCTCATGCCAATATCAACGGTTTTTGCGCCGATTGACTGGATGCCGACTCCCGATCCACCACCGGATATCTGGATGTTTGCTTCAGGATGCAGTTTCATATAGGCATCGGCAGCAGCCTGTGCAATGGGCAGGACCGTGGTCGAACCGGTAACGGTAATGGTCTGTTTCTGTGCCGCAGTAGTGGAAACCGCTGTTGTTACCGGGGCCGCGGCGGTTGCTGATGCTGCAACCTGTGTGGCTGCTGCATCGGCCTGCGTTGAATCTGCCGGGGTTGAAGCGGTTGAAGATGTTGTTCCGTTGCTGGTACAGCCGGCAACGAACATCGATACCAGAAGTAATGCCGCAAGGCATACGGTCACGATTACATACGAACTTCGTTTCGTTTTCATGGTGTTCGATCATGACATCTTCTCCTGCTCATATACTGTTTTTCGACATAGAATATACAGGTATATATACAAAAATGATACTAATAGAGATCCATG
>JBAZHU010000068.1:0-7500 GCA_041652215.1 Methanoregula sp.
CGTACGAAACGTTCTGCGTGACGGTATACGATAAAGGCGGGCGCACCGTTGCTCTCTTTGACGGAGTCGCTTTCAGGATTTCGCTCTGATCGCGGGCATCAATCGCAGAAGAGATCTGTTTTTCCCATCACCCTTTCTCGATCCTGTGGCTTTATCTCCCGTGTCTCCTATACTCCCCTATGACTGTTGAGAGAACAGCAGTGACCGCAGTTGCCGGGCTGATGGCGCTTGCGGCCCGCACCGCACCAAAAGCACACGGGGATGATGAAATCCTCCTCGCGGTGCTCACGGGCGCCCAGATAAAAAAACTCTCCCGCGCGATGACCGATTACGGCACGAAGCACGGTCTGGGGTATTTCCTGCGCGATGCCAGGAATGTTGCCGCTTCTGACGCGTGCCTTGTGATCGGTGCCCGGGGAAATGCCACGGTCGGCCTCGATTGCGGAGCCTGCGGGTACGCGACCTGTGCCGCCATGAAAAAGGCCGCAGAGAAAAAGAGGCCGCGCACTACGACCTATGCCGGCCCCAACTGTGCGGTGAGGATGGCGGATCTCGGGATCGCCCTGGGCTCTGCGGTCAAGACCGCCCAGATCCATAACGTTGACAACCGGATCATGTACACCGCCGGATCAGTCGCCATGAACCTCGGGTTCCCCGGGAAGGACTGTACGGTAGCCTACGCAATCCCGCTCTCGGCTTCGGGGAAAAGCATTTTCTTCGACCGGAAAGCATAACAGGAGACGGACAATGCCTGTTATGATGATACGCGGCGGCGATCTCGACCTCGTCGAATATGAATTTAAGTCGTTTCTCCCGGGCGAGATTACAAAGACGCTCGGCTTTGAAAAGAAAAAATATAAACTGGTGTCAAAGAAAGGCACGGTGACCGTAAAGGCACCGGCCCGGATTCACCTCTCCGTGCTTGACATGAACCGGTTTGCACCGGACCACGCGGGAGGCGGCGGGATTGGTTTTGCCATCCAGTGTTACTGTACGGCAGAGGTCGAATGCACGAAGAAGGGGCTGACCATCGATTACAGCCGGTCGGCCATCATCGAGAATTTTGTCGCTGTTTTCACCAGGGCAGTCGGCTACACCGGGGGGTTTAAGATCAAGGCTGCCGATCACCAGCGCAAACATGTCGGCCTCGGGTCGACAAGCACGGTGATGATCGCTGTTGCAACGGCCTTGAATGAGGCAGTCGGCTCCCCGCTTACCAATGCAGAGCTGCGCCAGCTCATCGGCCACAACTATGTCGAGGAGACGGCCGAGGGGACCATCGCTTTTGGTTTTGAGACCGGGGTCGGTCCGGCGGCAAGCACCAACGGAGGCATGGCGGTGATGGGCGACGAACTCGTGCTGGTCTACCACTGCCCGTTTGCGGAAGGAAAAAACGTATTCATCGTGATCCCACCGACAGAGATCTCATCGTCCGGGACAAAGGAGTTTGACCTTTTAATGAACCGGGCCCGGACGCTCGATTACCGGGACCGGGAACTCAAGGCATACTTCTTTATGATGGACTTCATCCCTGCACTCGAACACGGTGACTTGAAAAAAGTCGGGGACGTCATCTGGGAGATCGAGTTTCGGGGATCGAAACGGGCAGAGATCGAACATCACAGTTACCGGATCTACCAGTACATGAGCATGCTGCGGGAGGCCGGCCTTGAATTTGTCGGCATGAGTTCAGTCGGACCGTCGATTGTGATAGTGACGGGAAAGGACCGTAAGACGATCCAGAAGATCTTAAAACCTATCGGCCTTGAGATTGCCATTGCAACGAAAGTGGATAATAAGGGTATAACAATCGGAGGTAAGAAATAATTTTGTCTGGATTTGGGGAATACAGGTTTTTTTTAATAAAGCGCCACGGATGCCTCCGTTGGGTATGACAACAGGTATCGCAATGCTGCCTCCCTAATTAATTACGGCTCTTCCGGTTTCTTCCTCTGCCGGCAGGCCTGTATGAGCCCGACAATAATAAGCAGGATAGCTCCTGCAGACAGTACAAGCACAAACAGGACAAGCAGGCTCATGTTCTCTTTTACAATAGAGAAGGTCCCCAGATAATACCCGCCAAGTACGAGAAGGAGCGTCCATGAGACGGCCCCAAGCACGTTATAGACCAGGAACCGGCGGTACTTCATCGTCCCGACGCCGGCAAGGAACGGTGCGAATGTCCGTACAAAGGGCACGAACCGGGCGACAAAGATCGTGGCTCCCCCATATTTCTCGTAAAAAGAATACGTCTTATCGATATACTCTTTTTTTATGAAATTCGGGAACCGCTCCTGGAAAACATGCAGCCCGAGATAGTTTCCCAGCCAGTAATTGACCGTGTCTCCGAGGATTGCCCCGAGAATTACTGCCGCAATCAGGATCTCCAGGTTCATAATCCCGCTAGCGGCAGCCGCCCCGGAGACAAAGAGCAGGGAATCCCCGGGGAGGAAAGGCGTTATGACAAAGCCCGTCTCAAAAAAGATGATGCAGAACAGTATGAGGTACGTCCACATGCCGTAACTCTGGACAACTGCGGACAGGTTCTGGTCGAGATTGAAAATGAGACCAATGATCGTTTCTATCATGAATGATACAGATATTTGGCAAACCGTCTATATCAACATGAGGCACTGCCGCATGTGTTCATCCTTCGTAAAAGAAAATCATGTCAACCTATATCCTTAAAAAATCCATATCAGGTATATTGACAAAACGCGTGATTACCATGATGTATTCTCCTAAAATCCTGCGCCCGCTCTTCCTGTGCAGCCTGATCTGTCTTCTCCTTCTCCTCATTGGCCCGGTTCAGGCATTCACCGCAGATTCCCTGAGTATTACGGTTGCAAAAAATGGTGATGCCACTGCCACGTTCAAGTTTACCCTTGATGGAGTGATTGAAAATGCCATTCCTGAATCCATGCTTCAGGAACAGATGGTAAAAGGCCTTGCAACAAGTTCGGATCCTCCTGAGGTACTCTCGTTTGACAAGACAGGAGCATCACTGTACCTGAAAAATTTCGCCGTAACAAACGATGTACCGACCGGGACGGAATACCAGACCGCCTCCATGGACTTCAAGAAAGCGCAGATCGCCCTTGAGAGTTCAGCGGTGAGCACGGTTATCTCCGCCGATTTTTCCCCAAAAATCACCACCGTTACCTTTCCTGACGGGTATTCCCGCCAGCTCACCGATTCATCAGTCCTGCCCACCCTGAAGCATACGGTGATCGATCCGGCACGGGCAAACGCAGTACCTACTGCCAACGTGTCTTCGCTCGGCGCAATAAAGATCAGTTCGTCCCCTGAACGTGTGCAGGTATATATCGACTCTGCCTATGCCGGGGAGAGCCCCGGGACGTTTTCCGAAATAACCCCGGGTCAGCACGAGGTCATGCTGGAGGCTGACGGGTATCTTCCCCTCACAAAAACGGTTACGGTAAACTCCGGGGAAACAACAATGGTCCTTGAATCGCTGGGTCTTGCGGAAACACCGACAAAGAAATCCGGGGCGCCGGGTGTGGGAACGGTGATCGCAGTTCTCGCGCTAGCCGGGTGCGGCATGGCGATCCTGCGCAGGAAATAATGCCCGGGATTTATTCCTCCCGTCAATCGTTTTTGGGAGGAGATATGAGATCTTCAGTAAACCGGGAAAATGGGTTCACCGGCCTTGAAGCAGCGATCGTGCTCATCGCGTTTGTCTCTGTCGCGGCGGTGTTCTCATATGCAATGCTCGGCGCCGGGTTCTTCACCACGCAGAAGGCGCAGCATGTTGTGTACTCCAACGTCCAGCAGGCCGGCTCGTTGCTACAATCAGAAGGGAATGTCTATGGCGAAACGAAACCCGGGGATTCCTGCATCAGCCGGGTGATCTTCAGTGTCAAACTTGCATCCGGGGGAACACCGGTCGATTTCGACAAAGTTGTCATTGTCTATAGCAATGCGACACAGTTGATCACGCTTAATCGTGGTTCCCGTTTGGATCCGGACCCCGGAGTAAATTCCTGGTCTGTCGCTCAGGTTCAGAACGAGGCGGGCAGTCCCAACGATCTTCTCGATCCAAATGAGGAGTTTCAGATTATCTGCAACATCGATCCCGGCATCTGTCCGAGAAATGAATTTTCTCTCGAAATCAGACAGGCTGCCGGGGCAGCATTCACAATCCACCGTACGGCTCCTTCGGGGCTCCACCAGTATGACATCCTGTACTAAGACGGCCCTGTAATCTTTTACCCTAGGTCGCCCTCCTCTTCGCGCCCCTGCGTCCCCCCTACGGACAGGATGCAGATACGGGGATACGGGAACGGGCAATACTGCAACTATCGAAAAAAACAGGGATGTGCCATCAGCGTTCTGGGACGGAGGCACTCGTACCGAATCCCTAAAATGATTTCGTGCAATCTTTCGGGGGATCTCTCCAGAACCGGTTTTCCCGTATTACCTTTTTTATGAGGGCCGGTAACCCTCTTTACCGTTCCGGATCCAGGTATCCCCCCATCCAAAAAAAACAGGGCCGGCAGAACGAAAAAAAGAGAGATTGATTTAGCGCCGTGACCGGATCGCAAGAATACCGATAACGACAAATGCTGCAAATGCGGCAAACGGAAGGCTGCCGGCCTTGGTTGGCTCTGTCGCGGTTGCGCCGGCGGTTGTTACTTCAGCAGTAACATTGGCCGGAGTGCCGGCTGCTGCCGGGGCAGTCACATTTGCCTGCGATTCAGTGGTATTGGCAGCTGCGAGCGGGACAAGGGTCACCGAGAGCTCAACGGTCTCGTTCTTTGCCGGGACTGAAGTAATGTTAGCAGTGTAGATCGCATAGCCGGACTTCTCAACGGTAATAACACGGTACGGGGTACCGGTCGTGTAGACATCGACTTTGAGCTGCCCGTCCTTGGTGATACCCTTGATATCGGAATCGAAGGTGACGTTTGCCCCGTCAACGTTTGCCCTGACAAGGTAGGTTCCCATGTCGCCGCCGATAAGCTGCGGGGCGGTCGTCGCTGTCGCATTTACCGTCTCGTTATCTGCGGGGACCGCTGCTGATACGCATCCGACAATTGCAATGCACGCAATCAGAGTTAAAAAGAATAATTTCTTCACACAAACACTTCCCGTGCGAGATAATAGAACGTCGCCGGCCCATATATTAATTCCTTCTTTTTGTGAAGGCCAATTGTTAAACGGTCTCCATTTTATGCGATTTTTTTAAACGCAGCGGTAATTTCGGCCCGGGGAAGCGGGCGCCCGCGCACGGTCATCGTCCAGCGCCGGGTGATACATTCACCGGGCTGTAATGCGCAGAAAAGTGCCGGGACCTCATTTTCAGAAAAATAATGGGTGGCAATCCCGTTTTTCCGTTCGAATGTTCCCGGTTCCGTCCCGCAGCCGTTACCGGCCCGGAAATCTTCCCGGGAAAAACCGGAAAAATACAGGGTGCCCCCGGCTTTGAGCACCCGCGCAGATTCCCTGGCACAGCAGATACGCCCGGCAACCGGCAGGTGTCCGATCACGTGGAACACGATCACCACATCAAACGATGCATCGGAAAACGGCAGGTGACGGACGTCGGCAATGGCAATCTCCCCGCGAGAGGTTCCGCGAACATGTGACCTGCACAGGATTGCAGCGGTGGAAGAGAAATCGATACCAATAACCTCACACTTCTTTTCAAGCAGTGCAGAAAACGTCTTCCCGTTACCGCACCCGAGCTCAAGCACGCGAAGGCCGGTGCCAAGCGACGGCAGATTATGGACTGTACCTCCCCAGACCCGTCCCCTCCGGGTATACTCATTCTCCCAGCATCCTGCACTGTTATCTCCGTTCATGGTTTTGCGCCTTTACCTCGATCGCCCGCCCCGTCCTGCATAGCAGGAGGGGCTATGATAATTTTGTCTTTTTAGGCCATCCGCCTATTCGAGAAAGTGGTGAGTGAGGTTCATGACATCGCGGTACGGGATGACCCCAAGAAGGTGTTTGTCGTCATCGGTGACCGGCAGGGCCCGGAAACTGTACCGTTCGAATTCCTGCGATGCCTCCTTGAGCGTACTTCCCGCATTTAAGGCGATCACGTTCTCTGTCATGATCGCGGAGAGCGGTGCCTTGTCATCCGCCTTAAGCAGTTCCTTTAAATCGACAACACCAACCAGCCGGTCTCCGCTGTCCACGACGTAGATGTACATAATGACATCCTTTCCCCGGGCATGCCGGGGATAATCGTTCTGCACGTACTCGACCAGCGTGTCCGGGAAGAATTTTAAGATCTTCTGCGTCGTATAGTGGATTGCCTTTTCCTCCTGTTTTTCCATGATCGCCCTGGCTTTTTTGGCATGCTCGGGACTGAGCGCTGCGAGGATCTCCGCTGCATCCTCATGCGGGATGACAGACAGGACATCGGCTGCCTGGCCCGGTGTCATGGTATTGATGAGGGGGACGATTTTCCCGATGTCGAGCGATGCAATGATATCACGCTGGACGTTGGGTTCGATCTCTTCGAGCGTATCGGACGCCTGGTCGGTTTCGAGCGATGAGAACACCGCGAGCCGCTGGTCGTGATCCAGCTCCTCGATGATGTCGGCAAGATCGACCGGGTGAATATCGGCAAGGGTCTCTTTTAAGACCGTGAGCTTGACATTGCCCCTGAAACTGCTGATATGGGTGGGCAGCGGCTGTACGTACTTCCATGAGATGGTCGAATCCTCCGGGGATTCCTTATCCTTTGGACCGGGGAAGATCCGTGCCAGAGAGCCAAGCCCGAACCTGCGCAGCCGGGCTGCCCTGCTCGTATCCACCTCGGTTACAAAGAGCCGGCCGTTCCGTTTGACAAGCCGGATATCGTAGACCACCTCCACTTCCGCATCCTCCGTATCGAGCACTTTCTTGTCAAGGATATGGTCGCGCAGGAGGATTGCTTCCTCGGCCGGATCAGCCTCGTATTTTTTTATATCTTCGATATCCATGACAATCCGGCCCGGTTCAATGCTCTTTACCAGTTCCCAGGGCACAAGCAGTGACGGATCGCCAAACGGGCGCGTCACAACCAGGAATTTTACCACCGGGAACGTACCGGTCTCGACGATAACGAGATCGGACAGTCTCCCGATCTTCTTATCGGAAAGGAGCACTTTTGCGTCCAGAAGTTCGCTCAACAGGTACCGGGTATCCGGTTTTGTTGCCGTCGTTTCATGCATCCCGTTCATCTGTTCACCCTCGTCTTTTCCCATGGTTCTCACCCAAGCATCGTCCAGAATTTATAGCCCAGCAGCAGGACGAGAAGGATCAGGTACAGCCTGAGCAGCAGGAGTGCGAACCTGACCCCGCGGGACATCCGGATCTTGGGCGTGGCGTACCTCCGGTTGATCCCGGCAATTTTCCCGGTCCATCCCTGGATAATACCGCTGGCCCGACTCCCTAAAATATGCTCGATGCGGATCATTATTCCAACTCCTCACCCTCCGAACAGGTGCGGGAAGAGGGTCGATATACCATACAGCGTCGAGAGGA
>JBAZHU010000069.1:0-7434 GCA_041652215.1 Methanoregula sp.
TGCAGCGCGTGGTGGATCTTGTTGATGATGGCGGTCTGCTCCGGCGAGCAGATGAGGTCGTCCATCCTCTGTTCGACCTCATCCGGGGCGCTCACGATCACCAGATCGAGAGCTCCCCGGAGTTTCTCATCCTCGCCGATCAGTTTGGAGATCTTCGTATCGAGGCTGGCTTTGGTGTCCTCGTAGGGCGGGTTTGCCTTCCGTACGTCGTTGTAGGAGATCCCCGTTCCGTTGAACGATTCAAAGAAAAAGGCAAGTGTCGGGTTCTGCGCGATGAGGTCTTTACCCCCCTGAGCAAGGAACCATTCCGCTGCCGGTTTGAGGGTGGTAATCTTCAGACGCTGTCCAAAATCCTCGTACGATACAAACGGGTTTTTGGCAATCTTCTCGTGCGCATTCGCGATATCGAGCGTACGCTTGATCAACCCGTCGCTCACATATACCGGGCGCTTGATACTTTTGGTATCTCCGGAACAGAACATCTCCCGGCACACCGGTGTCAGGTCATTGAGATCGAGCGTCGGGCTTTGGTTAAAAATTTCGGCAGTCAGCAGGACTTCCATGATGCGCAGGCTTTCAAAATCTCCGGACATGGCTGTAACCTTTATTATTTAACGCCTGAATCTTTATACCTATCCTATTCACCGGGTCGTCACGATGCATCCGTCGGCAGTCACGATCAGGGTATGCTCGTGCTGGGAGACGAGCGATCCCGGGAGATCGGAAAGGACGGGGTAGCCGTGGACGATCTGGGATTTGGCAAGCCCAAGGAGTGCGAGGTCCATCTTTTTATCGTTAAACCAGCGCCGGGAGAAGGGGAGTCCCTGCAGGTCCCTGATCTGCTCCATGACCGCACGGGCTGTAGGGATCCGGACGGGTTTTTCCGCGATCTGGGAGTAGATCTCGACCCGGGTCTTCTCGCCGACACGACCGCTCCCGGTCGTGGCGAACGGTTCGATGGCAATGGCCATGCCCTCTTCGAGCACGGTACCACCGTTGATCGCGATGTTGGGGATCGTCGGGTCCGTGTGGGCTACGTACTGGTCGAGACCGTGGCCGGTGAGGTTTGCAACGGGCCGGTATCCCCGGCGCGTTATCTCCATTTCCACGACCGCGCCGAGTTCTCCTGTCGTTACGCCGGGCCTGACTGCCCGTATCGCTGCTTCGAGCGCCTCGCGGGACGCTTCAAGGAGGAGCGCGTTATTTCCCAGATCAATGGTGGTTGCGGTATCCGCGATGTAGCCATCGATCTGCACCCCGAGATCGAGTTTGACAACGTCTCCTTTGGCAAAAACCCGGTCGTCGCCGGTCGATGCGGTATCGTGCGCTGCGTCCTCGTTTAAGGAGACGTTGAGCGGGAAGGCGAGACCTGCGCCCTCGTTTTTCACCCTCGCCTCCACGGATTCGACCAGTTCAAGGTAGGACCTGCCGACCCGGATCTCCTGTGCGCTCTCTTTTAGGATAGTGGCGGCAAGTTTTCCTGCGGCCTGGTATTTTTCGAGTATTTCTTCCTTCATAGTACAAGCGTCTCCTCAAATTTCGTGAAATCCGCAAATTTCTTCGGGCGCACCGCGCCCATGTCTTCGAGCCGGATACCGCCGACCCCGGGATAATAGAGGCCCGGTTCGACCGTGACGACAAAACCCGCTTCGAGTGCCCTGCCCGCCGGTCCTACCGTTGGGAACTCGTGGACCTGGAGCCCGACGCCATGGCCGAGGTTGTGGATGAACCCCCGGGTGTCGCTCTCGTAGCCCCGGCTTTTGAAATGGTCCACGACCGCAGTGTGGGCCTCTGCACCCGGCACCCCGGCTTTTATGCGGGAGATCCCGATCTGTTGGGCCTCTTTGACTGCCTCGTACATGTCCATAATCTGCCGGCCCGGTTTCCCCTTTGAGACCGTCCGGGTCATGTCCGCGTAATAGCCTGTGGCTTCGTCTTTTGGGAACATGTCTATCACGATGGGTTCATGGGGCTTCAGGGGACCGCTCCCGATGATATGCGGAAACGCGGTATCCTCACCGCACGAGATAATGGTCTCCACCGCCCGGCAGCCGTCATCCATAAGCTGTTTGTGCATCGCTGTCCGCACCAGTTCCGAGGTGAGCGGCGCTCCGTCATGGTACAGGATACCTTTTTTTGTGGTCGCGTGCTGGATAAGTGAGATCCCAAGAGCCATCGCGCGTTCGGTTTTCTTCTGCACCGTTTGTATGAGCCGGATCTCTTCGGGAGTCTTTTTTGCCCGCATCTGTTCAATGGTGCCCGCATCCACGATCACCCGGGCCGACTCTTCGAGAGCCCGCAGGAGCGCCGCGGGAAAGTCCGGTGAGACAAGCAGGGTCTTTCCGGTCTGTCCCGCGATCATCTGCGCGGCCGCCTTCCAGGGATTCTTCTCTTTTTTTGTGATCCCGGGAAGTCCTGCCTGCGTCCGGGTCATTACGGCAGTGATCGATTCACGGGAGGCCCGCTCGGCTTCCATCTGGGGGACAATGATGGTCCCGGGTTGCCTGCGCTTTTTAAAAAAGACAAACGGGTCATGCATCACAAACCTGGAAAGGTAGCGCATATCTGCGTCCTCTCCTCCGGCATAGTGCACAAAGGCATCCGCCCCGCACTTCTTCATTGCAGCATCCAGTGGATCCATTGCCGTACATATACGCACTGAAACGTCAAGTACTTTTATTCCCGGATTCAAGTACGTGTGATGGACGAAACAACAAAAGAACAGTTCAAGTGGAAATTCTACCGGCTGGCAGTCCAGCTCAATGCGATTATCCTGCTCGTGGCGCTCTCATTACTTGCTCTCTTCCTTGTCCCGTCCCCGTACCGGCTTCCTGCCGTGGCAGTCATGCTGGTCATCGCCCTTGTGCTTTCGTGGAACTTTGTCCAGCAATACCGGTCAACCCGGGCATGGCTTGATGAGCATTGAGGTAAAGGTAACTGTAGTGCGTGCGGGACAAGCGTCCCTGAGGCTATACTATGCTCAGGAGAATGAAGGACGAGATCGAGCTCTTAAGCCGGCATATCGAGGTAGCCCGGACGGTAGCGGAGCACCAGCCAGTCGGGATAATGAAACTTTCCGAGATCCTCGATCTCCCGTCCCACCGGATACGATACTCCCTTCACGTGCTCGAACAGCTGGGCTACATCCGCGCATCATCGGAGGGTGCGGTTGCAACCGAGCGGACACGGGAACTCTTCGCACACTTAAACGAGGATCTGGACGATATTATCCGGCTCGTGAATGCGATGAAAAAACCCTGATCGGGAAATCCCCTCGGCATTTCCTTCTTTTTGTCACCTCTCACCGTGGTTTCAGGCATGCATGCTCCGCGATTCCGCCATTAGTTACCTTTAAAAAGACTTACAAAGAATCTAATAAGGCACAGAAGATTGTTGCCGCCATAACTCAGTTGGTAGAGTGGCTGGCTGTTAACCAGCATGTCACAGGTTCGAGTCCTGTTGGCGGCGCTCATGGGCCTGTAGCTCAGTCCGGTTAGAGCGCCCGGCTCATAACCGGGCGGTCATGCGTTCGAATCGCATCAGGCCCATTGTAACTTTTTTCCTGAAACACACGTCTTTTCCTGTCTTTTTTGCAAATCCGCCTGGTTAGTCATCCTGAAAGGTTTGGCCCTCCACAAAAACAGAATGCCCCTGCCTGACCCCCCTTTGATAAAGTATCGCATGAAGTGCTCATTTTACCTCGGCAAATGTGCCGTTTTTGTCTTTTTTATGGAACATGCCTGTGGGGGGTTAGACAGGGTAAAAGTGTAAATCCGGTGGTGCCGGTACAGGTAAATCCAGAAATTTTTTGCAGTCTTCGTTGGAAAAATTACTTCGGAGAACTACGTAATTCTCCGGGAAACCCCCACAGGTTCCATGACCGTTATTAACCGGGGCGCTGCGGGGGGTCGGGCATGGTATTTTTGCCGGGCCGGCGGTGGAACCATCAGTCCGGTTTTTACAAGGAGCATACCCCGGGAAAACCATGCTGGTACAGGATCCACCCCGCTTCCCGCAAACGGCGGTTCCGGACGATTTGGCAAAGTATCTATGATCGGGAAACAGAGCACCCTTCATGGACTGTCCCGTGTGTGGCGGTGACTGCGTACGCCCGGCGCATGAGGTGCTCGCAGTCATCCCCACGCGGTTTTTGCCGTGCCCCTCCTGCCGGATGCAGGTCCTCGACAAACGTGCCCCGCTTCCCCGCCTTGATTATCCCGAAGCCTGTTCCTGTAAAAAACGGTTTATCGATGGGGTGTTTGCCCATATGTATGTCATCATGCGGGAGGAGGGGGATCTCGGCCCGACGGATCCGCTGATTGCGGTCGGCTCGCCGCTCGTCCACCCGGGGCTTGCCCTGGACCGGCCGCCGTTTCTCCCGGAAAAATCCCTCCTGCTGTTGTCGGGAAAGGTTACGCCAAAAACTGCCCGGCGGATTGTTGCCGAAGTCCCCGAAGTAAAAGGCGTTGTCAGGACTGCACCGGGTATCCCCGGTCTTGCATCGCATGAACCGGATGCCGTCCCACTGGTTCATACGCTCCTTGCCGGCTGCGATGTCAGGGCCGATATCTACCCGCTTTCTACCGGGCCTCTTGTCGTCTACAAGCAGCAGTCCGTCATCCATGTCGAGTTCCCGCGCGCCGGGTATCCCAAGCTCAGGGCGGTGGCTGCCCGGGTCGGAAAGCCGCCGGTTCCCCTCTTTGTGGATGCCTGTTCGGGTCCGGGGACGCTCGGCCTTGCTGCGGCATGCCTCGGTGTTCCTCATGTTATCATGAACGACGCCTGGTATGCCGCAGCGTTCTGGTCGGCCGTCAACATCGGTGTCAACCGCGATTTTCTTGACATTGATGAGGTGAAGATCTGCACGCAGTACGGGGAGATGCGATCTCACCCGGTTGTCCGGGAACCAAAAAAGATCGCGGTGGCCCGGGGCCGGCAGACCCTTGAAGTCTACCAGGGGGATTTCCAGAACCTCGGCGCGGTGATTCCCCGTGATGCGCACCCGGTGACGGCGCTGGATGTATTCGACAAGCAGGACCGTGACGCGGTATCTGCCCTTCTCCGCGTCTGGCGGAACCGGGTTGGGGGGGACGTGTTCGTTCCCTAAATAGACGGATTTTTTCCGGATGGTTGCGGTTTCACGGAGTTTTTCCCCTGAGTAGAGTGACAAGGATTTATTGACCGGCAGGCAATGGTATATGGGGACTAGCCCGGGTGGCTCGGCGTCACTTGTAACCCGAAACCGTCGGTACGCGGGGGGCGAAGTTTGAGGAAGGCTGCAACGACCTGCTGGAGCCTCTCGTATTCTGACGTTGAAACCTCGTCCCATGAGGTCGATGGCCAGGTATCAAAATTCCGGAGGGAATGGCGACCTGTCGCTGCGGGAACCGGTTCAGGCCCGGAAGGGAGCAGACTTACCGCAGACATCCGGCGCCCATGGGGTAACGGGGCGGAGGATGGGTACATGGGCAAGAGGAGAGACGTACAGTCGACCGATAACACGTTCCCATTTCTTGTGATACTATGTCAAAAGTCACCATTATCGGTGCAACCGGCAATGTGGGTACCTTCGCTGCATATGCCATTTCCGCAGATCCTCATGTCAATGAGATCCAGCTGTACGGGCGCGAAGGGCGCGAGTCTCTCTTAAAAGGCATCGCGCAGGATTTTATCGATTCATTTGCGGCCCGGGGGACCAATATCAGGATCACCTGGACGACAAACCTCATGGATGTTGCTGGCTCCGATATTGTGGTTATTACTGCGGGCACACCTCGTGGTCCGGGCCAGGATCGCCTCGATCTTGCGATCGGGAATGCGCGGATTGTTGCGCCGATTGCCCGGATGATTGGCACGGTTGCACCCGATACCAAGATCATCATGGTGACAAATCCGGTCGATGTGATGACCTGTGTCGCCCTGAAATATTCCGGTCTCAAGCCCAACCAGGTCTTTGGCCTTGGTACGCACCTTGACTCGATGCGGTTAAAATCGCTGATTGCGACCTATTTTAAAGTGCATGTGAGCGAAGTCCATACCCGTATTATCGGTGAGCACGGAGACAGCATGGTGCCGCTCTGGTCGGCGACCACGATCGGTGGGATCAGGATCTCCAACCTTCCGGCGTTTGCGCACCTGCCGGTGCAGGATTTTATCGGGTCCGTGAAGTCCAGCGGCGAGCAAATCATCAAAAACAAGGGATCGACCGTATATGGTCCCGGCGAAGCGATCGCGTACCTGGTGAAAACCGTTCTTGGCGACGACAACCGGATCCTGACCGTCTCTTCCTATGTGAAAAGTGAGGTTCACGGGATCGGCGGCGTATGTATCGGCGTTCCTGCCCGGATCAACCGGAACGGTGCGTTCCCGGTGACCATCAGGATCGATGAGTCCGAGGTCATTGCATACCGTGAATCGGTCGAGAAGATTCGCGCAACCACGCATCAGATTATTGAGACACTCGAAAATGAAAAAGAGCCGGCCGCTCCAAAAAAACAAAAGAAGTCCCTGTCGGTAAAATCCGGTTGATACCGTTTAAAGGATTAAAAACAGCGGGAATAAGGATAAACGATCCCTATTCTACGTCAGCGTTACTTCAATAATTTCTGCCCGCTCGACACCGGGGATCGCGTTCAGTTTCCCCTCGATGGCATCCGTCTCGCCACCGGCGTCATTGACGATCGCGGCAAGCTTGAGTGCCTTGAGTCCGAAACCAATCGGTTCTTCCTGGATATCCTTGATGCCGGGCAGTTTCTCCCTGAGTGCTTTTTTTAATTTTTCCAGGTCAACTTCCGGGGATTCCGGCATGATCCTGAGAATAACTGCAACACTGCCCATGCCTTACGGTCCCCCGAATCCACACTTCGGGCAGACGTAGGGAATACTCTGCTCCCTGCACCGGTAGCACCGGGTGATCTCGACACCGCACGCGGGGCACGCGAAAGCTGTCGACCCCTCTTCTGCAAGCGGAGCGCTGCAGGATGTACACTTTTTATCTGACATGATATCGCTCCTTTAAGGATTCCTATAGTATCTCTTTTAGTACCTTTAAAAGGTTGTACCAATGCCGGTGCCGCGCACCTGTTCTCCACGAAGCCACCGGCCGAGCCGTGCCGTGTCGCTGCCATTGATGATGAACGTCCAGATCTGGTGTTCGAGAATGTAGGGAATAAAGCAGGGATCGACAACATCGGTTGGCTCGGGTTTTTCGATGCGGGCCACGAGTTTCCCGGCGATTTCGATACCATCAACGGATTTGAGCACCAGCAGATCGGCCCCGAGCCTTCCGGCGATCCATGCAGAGATGGTGTCGGAGGTGACGTCCCATGAATGGGGAAGCGGGTCGTACCGGCGCAGGGCGCAGTAGGGGAGGAGAACGCATGTGACCCGGGGACGTGCGATCCGCGTGGTTGTTTCGACACCCTGCGCTGAGAG
>JBAZHU010000070.1:0-7355 GCA_041652215.1 Methanoregula sp.
TTCACCCCCTTCTATACATCAAATAAGATATCCAGCATATATCCTTTGGCGTTTTTTGTAATGGACAGCCCAGAATACGAGATCCCCTTGACTTCAGTACCTTTATTGTGTCGTTCTGAATCGAACGGCTCACCGTCAAGGACCGCATGGAGGTGCGTCCCGTCGAGATGCACATCGGCCTGCCGGAAGACCAGCCCGTCTACTTCAGAGAGATACAGCACCTCCGAGAGGAAATCGCACAGAAGCGATTCCTGGTCCGGTGCGCTGATGTCTATCGCCCGCGTCGTCCCGCCTTTCCGGTCTCCGCCGTACATCACCTGCATCAGCGCGCTGCAGGCCTCGCCAAACAGCGCATCGGGAGTGGGGGCACAGGCCCGTATCTTCACATCTGCAGTATGGGGCAGTTCTTCGAAACTCATTGCTGTCCGTACCCTGCCTGCTCTTCATCGTAGAAGGGAATCATGTCGGCCCGGATTTCATCGAGGTAACGTGCCTGGTGGACAGAGACATAGATGGTATGGTGGGCGACCTCGATAAGCAGATCGCTTTTCTTGGGAGGTTTTACCCGTACCGGAAGAAGGATCGGGCCGCCGCAGGAAGTACACACGCGGAAATCACAGTCCCTCTTCTCGATGTAGGCCATGACATCGGGTGCAATCGCAATCCGGGAGACTTCGGAGGTATCAGAAGGATTACCGGGCATTATGCCTGTACTATTGTAAGAAGCTGGTAAAAAACGGTTATGTTAAAATGAGGGGCAGAAAATCACGCGCCCACGAGCCGGACAACCATGTCGGCGTACTTCTCCCTGAGTTCATAGGTACTGACGCCCCCGACATTCCGGTTGACCTTCAGGATCCCGATACGGGAGGCAATAATGCCAACCATCGAGGCAATCTTGTGGAATGAAACCGAGAACTGTTTTTTTAGTTCGGCAAGAATGTCTGCAATCGTCGTCTGCTTAATGCGCAGGAGGTACCGGAGTACTTCGCGGCGGATGCCCGTCTTATCCCGTGAGAGATAGGACTTCAGCCGCCCCTCAATCATTCGTTCGATCTCAAACTGAGATCCCATGCGTTATTGTCGCGGCTTTCTCCATATATATTTTCTGTATTTTCCCGATTTACAAACCCCGTTTAAGAAATCGCGCAATTCTGGCAGGAGACGCAGATATTCTGCGAAATTGTGCCACTGCCGGAAGGTGTACAGGCCCGAAGCTGATGACCGGCACCGACTGCCATCTGGTAATTATTTAATTGTTCATGAACAGATGAATATGATATGGGATTATTCAGTTATAACATCGAGAAATATTCACCAAAACAACTGGTGATAATCCCGATAGTGCTGCTTGCCATATCGCTGGTGGTGCTCGCGTTTGTTACGGTAACGATCGGGATGCCGGTCAAGCCGGGAATCGATTTTTCCGGAGGGACTGCCGTAACAGTGATCACTCCGGATACCTCCGATCAGCTCCGGGCAACATTTGCCGGCTATCCTCTCGTGAGTATCAGCGAGGGGCTCAACAACGGGAAGTTCATCACGTTCGGGACCATGGACGATACGAAATACCAGAGCCTGACCGCACTGATCTCAAGCAAATACCCGGACGCACGGGT
Organism: Methanoregula sp.; assembly: GCA_041652215.1. GTDB lineage: Archaea > Halobacteriota > Methanomicrobia > Methanomicrobiales > Methanospirillaceae > Methanoregula. The sequence goes on from JBAZHU010000070.1 coordinate 1,620, forward strand.
AGACCAGATCGGTGAATCCTTCGGTAAGACCCTGCAGGACCAGGCGTTACTCGCCATCATCCTTGCCTTCATCGGCATGACAATCGTCGTCTTTGTAGCATTCAGGACATTAGTGCCGTCCTGTGCGGTCGTCCTCTCGGCATTTGCCGATATGGTCATGACCGCTGCCATGATGAACATCATCGGTATTCCCTTGACCCTCGGGACGACTGCCGCCCTGCTCATGCTGATCGGTTATTCCGTGGACAGCGATATCCTGCTCACCACGCGGGTGCTCAAACGGCAGGGAAAACTCAACGACAAACTGGCTGGGGCGTTCCACACCGGTATCATTATGACCTCCACGACCCTCGCGGCGGTTACGGTGCTGCTCGTGGTATCCTGGCTGGGACAGGTCACGGTCGTTGAAGAGATTGCAGCCGTCCTCCTGATCGGCCTTCTCTTCGATATCCTGAACACCTGGCTCACGAACGTGGGTATACTGAAATGGTATGTCCTCAAGGGAGGCGGGAAATGAAGCAGGAACGGATAAAGGATCTCTTCAAGGACTGGCGGGTACTTACCCTGATCGCCCTTCTCATCCTCTCGGTAGTAGCAATCTACCCGCATTTTGACAACAACGGTAACCTGACGACTAACCTCCAGTACGGCCTCGATCTCCAGCAGGGGGCATGGCTCCAGCTTGAGTTCAAAGCGGAAGTAGTTGGATACACTACAACACAGCCAATCGATACTTTTGTCGCGAATCTCTCAAAGAGTCTTGACACCGATGTTCTCGTGGTCGACGACAACCATCTTGAGATCCGGAAAGCCTATACCCAGCAGGAACTGGAATCCTACTTTGAGGCCGCCGGCGGGAAAGTGATCTCGTACCAGCCCGGGGTTTCCAAGGATACCGCAAGCCTGGTAAAACGCATCCTTGAACAGAAGATCAACACAATGGGCACCAAGGATGCCAAGGTCAATACCCTCACGGGCATGAACAACGTCGCCCGCTATGTCCGCGTGGAGATGGCCGGCGTCGATATGAACGAGGCCCAGCAGATCGTAGGAAAGCAGGGCAAGTTCGAGATCCGTATCCAGACAACGGGGAACGAGACCGAACACGTTCTCTACGGCGACACCATCACCAGTGTCCAGGTTCCAAGCAAGGAGACTTCGGGCAGCTGGGGTGTCGGGTTTACCTTAAGCGATGCGGGTGCCACAACATTCCAGCAGGCAGCCATCAAGTACGGCGCAACGACGGACCCCGATCACCATCAGCTGGCGATGCTCCTCGATAACAAGACGGTCTATTCCGCACCCCTGTCATCGAGCCTTGCCTCGTCACTCCAGAGCGAAACCACCCGTAATATGATAGCATCTACCGGTACGGGAACTGCCGGACAAACGCAGGCAACAGAACTCGAGATCCACCTTCGGGCAGGTGCGCTGCCGGTCGATGTGAAGATCGCCGGTTCCGGCTCGACCTCCGCGTCGCTTGGAACTCACTACATGACGATGTGCCTGGTCGCATTTATCCTTGCACTGATCGCGGTCGCGTTCGTCATCTTCTACCGGTATCGCGAGCCGAGGATCGTGCTCCCCATGATCCTGATTAATGCATCAGAGATCGTGATCCTGCTCGGTTTCATCAGCTTGATCAAGTTCCAGATGGACCTCCCGACCATTGCCGGGTTGATTGCGGTTCTTGGGACGGGTATTGACCAGTTGGTCATCCTTACCGATGAGATCCTGCACGAGGGGATCGTCCCATCGCCAAACATTTACTTAAAGAGGCTTTCCCGGGCGCTCACCATTATCGTAATCGCAGCCGCAACCGTGCTGATTGCCATGCTGCCGCTCGCACTCATGGATCTTTCCACGCTCAAGGGATTTGCTATCATCACTATGATGGGGGTCCTCGTTGGTGTCATCATAACAAGGCCCGCATACGGGAAGATCATCATGGAGATCCTCTCCGAATAACAATACCATAGATTTATCTTTTTTTTTATCGACTACTCTATCCGGGTATGATTACATGACGAAACCTGTTCTGTACGACTTTTTTGCCACGTGGTGCGGCCCCTGCCGGATGCAGACACCGATCATCGAAGACCTGGCAAAGAAACTGGGAGATGCTGTCGAAATTCAAAAAGTAGACGTTGACGAGCACAGGGATCTGGCGGAAAAATACGCGATCCAGGTGGTACCGACCCTGATCATCGAAAAGGACGGAAAGGTTGTCCAGAGAATGGAAGGCGTCACCGATGCTGCAACGCTAGAAAAACTGCTCCGGCCGCTGGTGGGGTAAGTGAAGATCGGCATTGTCGGCGGAACCGGGGATATCGGGGAAGGCATGACGATGCGCCTCTCCCCCGTCTTTAATGTGGTTGTCGGGTCACGGGAGCAGGAGAAGGCTGAAGCAAGCTGCACGGTCGCCCGGGATACCCTCAAAAACCGGGGGCAGTCCTGCTCGGTTCACGGGGTTTCCAACCAGGGAGCGGTCGATGAAGCCGATATCGTGATCCTCGCAATCCCGTTCAAACACGTGGTGCCGACACTCTCGACCCTGCACGGCTTTGAAGATAAGATTGTCATAAGCCCGGTCAACCCGATGGAAAAACAGGATCACTTTGTCTTTGTTCCCCCACCGGAGGGGGCGGCCGCGCTGCTGATCAAAAAACTCCTGCCAAAGGAGGCGCGGCTCTGCTGCGCGTTTAACACCATCGCGGCAAACCGGTGGAAGGCACTGGACGAGGAACTGGCCTATTCGGTGCCGGTCTGTAGTGACGATGAGGAGGCAAAGCACGAAGTTATGGAACTCGTGAACCGGGTCTCGAAACTCCAGGCATTCAACGCCGGCCCGCTTGCCGTTGCACCGATGATCGAATCGCTTACGCCGCTGGTGCTCAATATCGCCCGGTACAACAAGATGCACGATGTCGGCATCCAGTTCCGCTGAAAACTCTGCCAGGGCCAAAAAGATTGCCGGGATCCTGAAGCGACAGTTCGGGGATATTCCCTGGTGGCCCGGGGATACCGACGAGGTCATGATCGGGGCGATCCTGACCCAGCAGACCCGGTGGGAGAATGTCGTGCGGGCCCTTTTCCTCCTCAGGGAGCGGGGGCTGTGTTCGATGCAGGCGGTATATACCGCAGACCCCCGGGAGATTGAAGAGGCCGTGCGGTGCACCGGGTTCTACCGGATAAAAGCGCGCCGGCTCAAGGCACTCGCAACATTTACTGTCGAGACCTGCGGCGGGGTAAACGGGATGGCAGGTATCCCGACTCCCGCGCTCCGGGCCGGACTCCTCGGGGTGCACGGCATTGGTGAAGAAACCGCAGACAGTATCCTCTGCTATGGTTTTTCCCGGCCCAGTTTTGTTGTCGATGCCTATACGGAACGCATCGCGCGGTGTGCCGGCATAACGACCCCGCGATCCGCGCTAAAAACCCTTTTTGAGAGTGTTCTTACCGAGGATTCCCACGTGTACCACCAGACCCATGCCCATATAGTAGAATACGCCAAAGGGTGGTGTACAAAGAAGAGGTGCGAAGGATGCCGGATTATGGCTTTGAACGGATAGGAAAACGGCTGTTTGCCGAACACCTGGTCGGCGGGAACTTCGGGAACATGAGCGTGCGGGACGGGGATGCCGGTTTTTTCATAAAAAAGACAGGAGCCTACCTGGATGCACCCGGGGAGCCGGCCCGTGTGCCGTTTGAAGGACCGGTCCCGAAGGATGCATCAAGCGAGTACCGCGTCCATCTTGCGGTATACCGCTTGACACCATACCGGGCGATTGTGCACGCCCACCCACCCTGCGCAGTCGCTGCATCTCTCGTGGCCGACGAAATCCGGCCGCTGGACAGTGAAGGAGAGATGTTCTGTCCCACAATTCCGGTCACTGCCGGTGCGCCCGGGACACAGGGGCTTGCGGATGCAGTTGCCAAAGAAATGCAGCACAACAAACTGGTCATTGCCCGGGGACACGGGACATTTGCCGCCGGTGCGACGCTTGACGAGGCATTCCTGCTCACATCCCTTGCGGAACATGCCTGCAGGGTCATCGCATTAAAAAAGATGTTCCTGTAACGAGGAACACCACAAAGACAATCTAAAAAAATTAAATCCCCTGTTTTTGGATTTTATTTCTGCTGCCGGGGCGGCTGGTTCAGCTGGATCTCACGGATGATCTCACGGTGGAAAACCAGCAGCATATCCGAGATCACGCCGAACATAAAGATCTCGATACCGACCACGACAAGAAGCACGGTCAGGATGGTCAGGGGAATATGATCGATGTGGTGCAGCCATTCGAGAAGAACATATACCCCGGTGAGAAGGCCAAGAAGGGAGGTAAAAAGGCCCATAATCCCGAAATAAAACATCGGGTTGTTGACCCTCGCAAGGCGGTAGATCGTGGTGACGATCCGGATGCCGTCGTGAAACGGAGAGAGTTTCGTGGGCGTTCCCGGGCGACGGGAATAGCGGATGGGCACGACCATGATCCGTTGCCCGTTTCTCACCGCTTCGACCGACATCTCGGTCTCGATCTCAAAACCGGTCTCCTTGAGGTTCATCTGCTGGATGGCGAGTTTCGTAAACGACCGGGAACCCGAGAGGATATCGTGGAGATCCCGGCTGTGGGCGAGCTTGAAAAAGAGATTGAGCATGTGGTTGCCAAAGAGGTTGAGCCGCGAGAACGAGCCCTCTTCCGCATTGATGAGCCGGTCGCCGATTACCTGGTCGAACCCTAAAAAGAGCGGGGTGAGCATCTTCTCCGCATCCTTTGCCGAGTACGTGCCGTCACCGTCAACCATAAGGATATACGGCTGCTCGATAACCTCGAACGCCTCGATGATTGCATTTCCCTTCCCTTTACCGGACTGGGTCCTGACCAGGGCACCGGCATCCCGGGCATTTTTCACGGTATTATCCGTACTCTTGCCGTCCATGACAAGAATATGGGAATACCCGAGGTCCCGGAACTCTTTTATGACCGGACCGATGGTCAGGCTCTCGTTTAAGGTAGGGATAAGGATACAGACCTCATCTTTGTTGAATTTCATTGGTATAGTATTTTTAATCCGTTATCATAAGTGCTTCTATGCACATCCCGAAAAAAGGCCTTCGGGCGCTCGGTATTGCGGAGAGTTATTCCGGCCGGGAGCACTCGACTCTTGCCGGGATCGTGATGCGCAGGGATCTCATAACCGACGGAATTGCATTCTCCCGCATAACGGTCGGCGGCATGGACGCCACCGAAGGAGTTCTTGCCATCGTGAACGCACTTTGCCGCCGGGACATCAACGTGATCCTGCTCTCGGGCTGCGTGATCGCCTTTTTCAATATCATCGACCCCGGGGAGGTGCGCGACCGGACGGGGTTACCGGTCATCTGCGTGACCTACGAGGAATCCGCGGGTCTTGAGCGGGATATCATTCACCATTTTCCCGGGGATACCGAACGTCTGGACGCGTACCGCCGTTTAGTTACACGCACGCCCCATCTCCTGCCGGACGGGCAGACGGTTTTCCTCCGCAGCTGGGGCCTCGGTTTGAATGATGCCGGTCGTCTCTGTACGGCATTCACCTGCGAGGGAAAGATCCCGGAACCCCTCCGGGTGGCACGTCTTGCTGCCCGGGCCGCCCATGTATTTTGTGCCCCTGATACCGGGAACTGCCCGGACAGGAGATTTCTTATCTCCTAAGGTCTTTGGAATAAACTGCAACAGAACAGACGAGGTA
>JBAZHU010000071.1:0-7346 GCA_041652215.1 Methanoregula sp.
TGGTTCCGGGCAACATTTCGCCCAGAACTCCACCTGGCAGCACACCTTTTCAGGCGCCAACACCACGCAGTTCCATGAACGGGGAGCAAACGTAAACGCATCGGCGGCAGCGTTCGGGAAAAACACCACAACAGCAGGTGCGTGGCTTGCAGCGCATCCCGGGGCCAACGGGCAGTCCGGCAATACCACCCACGAACAGAAAGGCTCTGGCTTTACAGTAAATGCAACGATGCAGCAGGCTCACCTCCAGTCGTTCATCACCCGGCTCCAGACGCAGGGGGTTGATGTAAGCACGGTACAGGCAGACCTCCAGAACAACGACACGGCAGCCGTAAATTCCTGGCTCAAATCATACTTTGAAGCCCACAAGGATACCCTGACCAATTCCACCCGGCAACTGTGGCACCCCCGTAATGCAACCGTATCACCGGCAGCATAACGGCAGTATCGGCCACCCTTCTCATCCTTTTTTCTTCCTGCGATCCCACCGCAGGCTTTTGTTCTGACCCTTCCCCCGGGAAAAAAGGACAGTCTGTTTTTCCCTAGAAAAGCAGGACTTCGAGGAGCGGGATCGTCACAAGGCAGAGGAGCGTGGAAATGAAAACGCCCTGTGAGGCGAGCGTTGAATCCACCCTGTATTCCTCCGAGAGCAGAACCGAATTTGCCGCAACCGGCATGGCAATCAAAAGGACGACAACCCCGAGCAGGAGCTTGTCGGCAATAAACGGCGAGAGCACGATAAAAGCGATGACCGGAAAGACGATGAGCCGGAGCCCGGTCAACAGGTGGATCCTCCAGTCGCCGGCCAGCCGTGCGACGGGCAGGGTGGCAAGCAGTGCACCGACAACGAGCATCGCAAGCGGCGTCGTCACCGATCCGATAAGGCCAAGGCCGGTCTCTACGGGCGCCGGTATCGTGTATCCCACGAGGAACAGGGCAAGCCCCACAAACGATGCCACAAGGCCCGGCGAGAGCAGGACTTTTGGGTCGAGTTTCCCGGGCCGGCCCCGGGCGAGCAGCCAGACACCCATGGTAAAGACGAGGAAGTTAAACGGCAGGTTAAAAAGAATCACGTAAAAAAGCGAGTCCGGGCCGAGGATCGCAGATGCTACCGGGATACCCATGAACATGGTGTTGGGAAAGACCATCATAAACTCAAAGACGCCCTTTTCTGTCGGTGTCGAGGGAAGGAAACGGCAGATAAGGATGCTGATCAAAAAAGCGGCGAGGTAATAGCAGCCTGCAACGATAAGCGTGCTGTCGACAATACCCATCGCCTTTGCCGTGTGGGGCACCTGCATGCTGCTGATCGTGATCGCCGGAAGCGCGATGTTGACGAGGATTCTCGAGAGCAGGTGGACAAAGTCGTCATTGATGATGCCGTACCGGCGCGAGATAAAACCCACCCCGATAAGGAGAAAGAGGGACGAGATTGCAACAAAAACGGTGATGAGATCCATAGCAGTAGTTCCACGATCGTCCCGGCACAGGGTCTTAACCGCAGAGAGCGGGTGTCCCCCGGTTCCCGGTGCCGGGGGAGCACGTGAACTCCTCCCGTCCGCGTCAGGCCGGGAAGAAAACACCCTGCAAATGCCAGTACTAATTGTGATCAAAATCGGGCATATAGTTTAGGAAAGCAGCACATGCCCGGGCCGGTTCTCCGGTCCCCCGGGCATCAGGGAACTACCTTTTGTGGAGAAGGAGTCTCCCCCGATCAGTTTTACGGGGTGGCTGCCGGTACCGCTTTCCTTTTTTCAAGCCATTCGGTGAACTGCCCCATGAGCGAGAGTATCGCGGGCATAATGAATATGGCGCCGCACAGCGAGAAGCCGACGGCGATCAACGTCGAGATCCCAAAGTTGCTGATAATGGGGAAACTCGCCAGACACAGGGCCGAGAACCCAAAGAAGGTGGCAAGCCCCGATACGGTAATGGCAGTCCCGATCCGTTTCACACTCTCCTGGATGGCAGCGATATGATCGTGCAGGCGCTCCTCCTCTTCTGTATATCGTTCCATCACGAGGATCGTATATTCTGCGGCGACCCCGATCGTCATCGAACCGAGGGTCGCGGTCATCGGGGTATAGGCAAGGCCCATCGCGTACATCGCCACCGAGTTCCACCCGACAATCAGGATGATGGGAATGAGCGGCGAGACCGCGTGGATGTGCCGGTACACAAGAGCAAGGAAGACAAAGATCAGGGCAAACCCAAGGATCGTCATCTCGTCTTTTGAGGCAGACAGATCCCCGATAAGCGTGGTAAAGACCGCAAAGTTCCCGACCGGTTCAATGACAATTCCCGGTGGCGGCTGGAGGAACGCAATATCGTTTTCCATCTGGTTCTTGAGATCTTCTTCCTGGGGGATCTGGAGCTTGATTGTCCCGAAATGGATAACGCCCCGCATGGAGCCGCTGATGTACTGGTCCTTTACGCTGGCGGGTATTTTGTCAAGCACAGCGTTGAGCTGCGCCTGGGTTGCGGGCATCGCCCCGTTATTATAGGCCTTGACATACGTGACGATGCTTGTTGCCGAGGTCAGTTCCTGATGGTGGGTGAGTTCGTACTCCTCAAACCCGTTCATCCACTGGATCGTATCGAGATCCGTGACCCTCCCGCCCTGGATGTAAAAATCCGCCGTACTTGTCGCCCCGAGAATACGGGTGATCTTGTCCATCTGTATCTTCGCCGGCATGTCGCTTGGGACAAACGTATTTTCATTTGTCTGGATGGGGATCAGGGGGTCTATCTGGAAGCCGATCACCGCGATGAGGATGGCAATTATCAGGACCGGGACCGGGTTTTTCGCGATCCTGACCGATGTATCCGTGAGGAACCGGCCGTACGACCAGGCCCTCTTTTTTTGGTGCGGGAGCGCATCGCACGCCTCTTTGCCCACGGCGTAGCATACCTGAGGTGCCTGCGGTTTTGGCGTGTAATGGAAGACGTGAGCGACCGCCGGTATCCCGACCAGCGACACACCGTAACAACTCATGATCCCGATCATGGCCACCAGGCCAAACGACCTCACCATGGGGACGGACGAAACAAACATGGCTGCAAAACCAAGGGACGTGGCAAGCATCGCGTACATCACGGCAGGGCCGGTCTTTGTGATGGTAATAAAAACGGCATCGTCAAGCGACCCTTTGCGCGCCTCCTCATCGAGCCTCGCGTGGAACTGGATTGCATAATCAATCCCAAGGCCTATCATGACCGGAAACGCCCCGAGCACCGCGAGGTTGAGTTCGATGCCGGCAAGTCCCATCAGGCCAAGTGCGGTGGTAAGACCGAGGCCCACGAACACGACCGGGAGGAACCGGTAACTGACATAGGAGAAGAGAAGGCCCATCACGATCACCATCAGGATCATGGCGCCCCCAATGAGCACCCCCATCTGGGACCCCATCTCGGATTTCATCTGGGCAGCGAATGCAGGATTGCCGGAAACGGAGACTTTTACTCCCGTCGGGGGATTTGAATGGTCGACAAGGGATTCAATATTGTTAAGTGTCGCCGTCTTGGTGTTGTCGGACAAGGCCTCGCTCATGGGAACCTGCACCAGCGTGAGGACTTTGGAGGGATTGGCAACCTTGAGAGTCGCAGGCGGGATCTTTCCGACGAACTGATCGATCTCCCCTTTTGACTGGGGCAGAACACCGCCGTTCATGCTTTTGAGGACATCGGCAATGCTCGATGCGCCGGCGATGTTCTGTTGCTGCCGGATATCTCCCTCAAGCCGGTCAAGGTAATTGAGCACATCGGGATTCAGCGGGTCGCTTGTCTCGACAATCAGGATAAGGGAATCTGCTGCAAACGTGTCGGTATAATGCTTGTTGGTAATCCCAAGGGAGGATTGCCGGTCAAGGTACGTGTCCGTCCCGGTCTGCATGGTGATCATCGTCGTTCCGATGAGTGCAATGATAAAAACCACAGCAATAATACCAATTACCCGTTGAGGCCGGCGGTTTACCCACTTTGCAAGGGTGCTGAAGATTTGATCAATCATGGTAATCCTTTATTACGGGAGTAAATCCCCTGTCGATTGCTCGATCCTGTTCCCGCAGGTATTCGTGATTCATGGACTCGCGTTCCCCCGGGTTACCCGGTCTTTTTATCCAGTACCAGGATCGTGTGACCCTGGTGCAGCCGGCCGGGTGCGAAGTTTCCGGCAATCGTATCCCGCAGATTGTCACCGGGGGTAGCCAAAAAAAATCACCGGAGAAATTCCCGTATCAGCGGGAGATCCGCGAGGAGCCCCGGGTTACGGATGAGCAGTTCCCTGACAAGTGCAAGCGTAGAGAACTCGTCAAGATTAATAGCAGCCGCAGAATGGATCAGCCGGTTGAACTTCTCGTCGGTCTGCCGGATGAAATACTCCTTGATCGTGTAGTTGCGTACAAGGCCCCGGCCCATTTCCGACTCCCGCCACCCCTTGTCGTACGCATAAAGCGCTTTTTTTGTACAGTCCCCGCGTGCAATGCAGTCGGCAGCTACCTGCCCGGAAAGCCGGCCGGTAAACATCGCGTTGTAAATCCCGCCGCCGGTCAAGGGATCGACAACCCGGGCTGCGTCGCCAGCGATCATAAGCCCGTTTGCCACTGTAGACGGGAGAGGCCGGCAGACCGGGACGCCTCCGGCAATAAACTCGATACACTTCCCCTTCGGGAAATGCGTTTTTACAAACGCATTGAGGTAGTCCAGTGCCCGGTGGCCGGCCCCGCTCATTTTACCGCTGATGCCGATTCCCACGTTTGCCATCCGTTCACCCTTGGGAAAAACCCAGAGGTATCCCTGCGGTGCGATTGAGGTACCTACGTTAAAGACCGTCCGGCCCGGTATACAATCGATACCGGTCATCAGGTACTGGGCCGATGTCATCATCTCGGCGGCCGGGACGGTGGTGTCGATCCCGCACATCCGGGCAAACCGGGACTCCACGCCGTCAGCTGCGATCACTACATCCGCATGAACCTTCTGTGTAGCACCGGTGAGGATTGCTCCCCTGACCACTCCCTTCTCCATGACCGGCCCGGTGGCCGTGGTCTTGACAGCAATATCGGCACCGGCGTCAGCCGCTTTTTTTACGAGCGCCCGATCGAAGATCTTGCGCTCCAGGACGTACCCGACCTTGCTTCCCGCCATCTTCGCGTTGAGCACCAGCTCCGTGCCGTCCGGGGCGACCACCGAAGCCTCAGTGATATCGGCCGAGATCCAGGCCGGATCGGGATCGATGAATTCGCTCAGAACGTCTTTGCCGATCCCCTCGGCACACCGGACCGGGGTCCCGATAGCAGGCCGTTTTTCTGCAAGGCAGACGGACAGGCCGGCCTTTGCCACCGTCTCGGCAGCGACCGCACCGCCCGGTCCCCCGCCGATAACAAGCACGTCATACCTACTCTTCATGGCAGACCTCCAGCGCCCCGACCGGACAGCACTTCGCACAGGTGCCGCACGCGGTGCAGCCTTCGCGCTCCTCAAGGCAGGCATCGACCAGTTCGAGTACCGCCTGCGGGCAGACCGCAACACAGGTCCCGCAGTAACAGCAGACCGTTCGGTCAATTCTGATCATAAACAATAATGGTCATAAACTGCAACCATAAACCAACTACAACTACGGGTGGTTGTTCTGGATAACCTCATTGCAGAAGAACGGATCCTTCGCCTGAAAAAAACCGGCTTAAACGAGTACGAGGCGCGGGCTTACCTCTCGCTGGTGGGCCTCCGGGAAGCAACAGCACGGGAGATCCTGGAAGCAGGCAGAATCCCGCAGGGCCGGATATACGACGTGCTCCGGAATCTTGCAACCAAGGGGTACGTCGAGATCCAGGGTGGATCGCCGACCTATTACCGGGCAGTCGATCCCACAGATGTGATCCGGAGCCTGGGCCAGGAACACACCCGGATGCTTGGGGAACTCATGGACACGTTAAAGGATCTGCATGTCGAGGCGCCCCCCACCTACCCGGTCTGGGTGATCAGCAACGAAACGGCGATCGCCAACCGGGTCTTTGCGTTGTTAAAAACCGTGAACCGGGAACTGATTGTCTACTCCAATAACCCGACCTTCTTCAGGCTGTTTGCCGATGAACTGCACCGGGCCCGGAAACACTGCAATCTCTTTATCATCGTAGATGATCCAAAAAGATTCCCGTTCAGGGGCCTTGAATTCCGCCAGGCAAACGAGGAATTTCTCCAGATTATCAACGATTTCACTATTGACGGTGTCGTTTATCGGAGTTTATTTTCGATGATTATTGACGGGCGGGAATCCTTTGATGTGATGACAATCAATGGCAAGCGCATGGGAATCGTGACCAAGTTACCGATCATCCATTATATTATGCGGCGCTGGCTTTCTCACATCCACCTGCTGGATGATACACCCGCATGATCGGGATCAGACGGATGTGCCGTGTCAGTAAAAACGGCCGGGTCTCTTGTCGGGTCTTGTCTTCCCGGGTTTGTTTCCCGGATAAAACGACCGGATACTCGCTGCTCAACCGTTTGCCGGTTGGGTCGTGAATTAAAAAACGAATTGCGGGAAACACCGTTCCGGTTGATAACCGGACAGGGACCTGCAAAACCCGGTAAAACGGAAGAGATCCGGGATATATTACTCAGGTCTGCCCGCCAGCGCCAGCCGCTCCCGGTACCGGATGCTGCCGGGCTCGTAGTAGGGCTTTACCCAGTCTGCATTTTTTTTGAGCTGGAGCGGGGATTTTCCCGTGCTTCCTTCCTGCAGGCTGCGGAACCGGAAGTGATCGTAGAGACGAATCGCTTCGACCGCGTACCGCACTGCAACATCCGGATCGTAGATTGCCATCAGGTTATCCCCGTTTTTTATCTCGCCGCCCGCTGCGAGATTTGACGACCCGCAAAAGACCACCGGGTTTTCGCCATTGAAATCGCAGATGACGATCTTGTGGTGGATCACCTGCCCCGCACCACCGCTGATCTCCCGGTCAAACGGCGGCGGGACGTTCTTTGAAAGATACGCAGACGAGGCAAGCGTGAAGTTCTGGTCGCCGGTATCGGGTTTGAAGAGCGCGATATCTCCCTTGTTCTGGATGATGCCCAGGGAAAAGAGATCCTCCCGGGAGGGCAAATCCTCGATGGCACCGATGGCATCCCCCGAGCCCCGCATCTGCATCATCGCAAAGAGCACGGACTGCTTCGCGCTGCCGATGGCCTCCCGGATGGTATCGAGCGGGAAGGGCGCCTTGTGCGGCGCAAAGGAAAACGAGTATCGTATCCCGCCCAGGTTCAGGTCGTGCCAGCCGGTGGCGATGGGTGAGGCCTTGAACTTCGCAGGCGCAGCCCAGGCCTGGTCGAATGCCTGCGCA
>JBAZHU010000072.1:0-7288 GCA_041652215.1 Methanoregula sp.
GCTCTCGTCAACAAAGTGGACGGTACACCCTGCCAGTTTTACCCCCTGCTCCAATGCCTGCCGCTGGGCGTGGAGACCGGTGAAACTGGGGAGGAGCGCCGGGTGGATATTCATCATCTTCCCGGCATACTCGCGGACAATCGCCGATCCAAGGATACGCATGTATCCGGCGAGCACGACCAGATCGGGACGGGCCCCATTCAGCGCCGCAAGGAGCCCCTGCTCGTAGAGTTCCCGTGAGGCAAACGAGCCATAATCGACCACAACAACCGGAATCCCGGCTGCCTCTGCCCGCTCAATTGCGTAAGCCTTCGGGTTATCGGTGACAAGCGCCACGCATTCGGCATGGATACTTCCCCGCTGCAAGGCCCCGATGATAGCCTGGAAATTCGAACCGCGTCCCGATGCGACCACTACGATCCGTTTTGTCATGGTTTTTTCTCGACCTCTCGCGTGTTACGAGTGTTCTGCCCCGTTTGTCGTTTCCGGGCGGACAACGCACTTGATCTTGACAATCCGCCGGCCGTGCATCTGCATGACGACGAGCGTGATCCTCCCGGCCTCGATCTCTATTTTTTCCCCCGGATGCTGCGGAATATGGCCGAGCCGGTCGATCAGGAGACCGCCAACGGTCTCGTACGATTCGTCCAGGGGCAGCCCGATACAGAGCTCGTCATTGATATCGTCCACCCACATCTGGGCGTCGAGGACAAAGACCCCGTCAGAGATCTTCTGCACTTCGGGTTCTTCCTTGTCGTACTCGTCCATGATTTCGCCAACAAGTTCTTCAAGGATATCCTCGACCGTAACAATCCCGACAAAACTGCTGTACTCGTCGATGACAATGGCAATCTGCACCCGGTGTACCTGGAGTTCTTTTAAGAGATCGTCAATTTTCTTTGTCTCGGGCACGAACGTCGGGTCGTACATGATCTCTTTTATCGAAATGTCCTTCCTCTTTGAGACCATCGCAGAGAAGACATCTTTTACATTGAGGATGCCGGTGATGTTGTCGATCCGGTCGTGGAAGATCGGGATGCGGGAGAAACCGGTCTCGTTAAAGATCCGGATCGCCTCATCGATACCAGAGGTATCCTCCATCAGGATTATATCGACGCGGGGGGTCATAATTTCCCGGGCGGTCGTGTCCCCGAACTCGAGCACCGAGTACAGCATCTCTTTTTCGTCCTGCTCGATCGTGCCCTCTTCCTTGCCCACATCGATCCATTCCTTGATCTCTTCTTCGGTCACCGCAGGCTCGCCCGAATCCCTGCCGATGCCAAGCGAGGGGCTCACCCGTTCCACGATCCAGATAACGGGAGAGAGGATGCGCGAGAGGACAAGGATAATCGGGGCCACGGCCCGGGGAAAGGCATCCGGGGCTCGGGTCGCGTAGATCTTCGGGCCGATCTCGCCGAAAATGAGCAGGATGAGCGTGACAACCCCGGTCGCGATCCCGACACCGATACTGCCAAACGTGCTGATCGCAATCGCGGTTGCGATGGCAGCCGCTGCGATATTCATGACGGTGTTCCCGATGAGAATCGTAATCAGGAAGTGGTCGGAGTTCTCTTTTAAGGTGGCGAGGGCAACGGCGCCAGGCTTGTTCTCGTTAACCAGTATCCGCACTTTTGCCTTTGTGATCGATATCAGGGCAACTTCCGAACTGGAAAAAAACGCGGAGAGCAGGATGCAGACGATGAAGAGCACAAGATAAAAAAAGTCTTCAATCATCCTGTTTCACGCCGTGTAAAAACACGCCAGCATCTTTGGTTCATAGTCGTTCTTATACTCCAATTATGGGGAATCTGATTTAATAAAACCAACGGACGGCGGCAGACCTGGTCAGTCAGGTTCCATGCACTCCCGCATAAACATATTATCACGGGAGAGTACCGCAATCTTCTCTTCAGCAGAGAGCGGGTTTCTGAAATTGAGATCATCGATCTCAAGCATCAGGCTCCCCCGGTAATGCAGGTCGCGGAGCACCCGGAGGATCCGGGCAATCACCGGGTTTTGGTCCAGCGGGAAGTGGAGCCTGCCATTTTCAGCACGGCTGATATGCACGTTTGCGAGCCGGTCGCCGCAGAGATGGATGTACTGCATCACGGTCTCCTCGGACGCTGCGAGCGCGTGGGAGGTATCGAGCGTGAACTTAAGCCACGGTTCGGCATCAAGTACCTCCCGCATCCTTTCGGGCGTGCAGATAAGGGAATTTACGGCAGGTTCCATATTTTCAAGCGCAACGGTGACCGTGTCTTTCAGGGCAGCCTCGCGGAGCGCGGAGATATAGTGATCGAACCGGGCGAAGTCTGCCTCACCCGGGGGACGTTTTGCCGTTCTCCGGCCGGGGTGGACAGTAACAACACCCGCCCCCATTTTTTGCGCAATTTCAAGCGACCGGACCGCAGAGGCAACAGAGATCTCCGCGACGTCGGGGTTAATGGAGCAGGGGTTCAGGTCGAGAACCGGCGTATGGACCGTGAGCGTGGCGATCTCCGGGTGGGCCCGCCGACAGGCAATGACCTCGGCTGTCATGAGATCGCGGAGCCAGAAATGCGGCGTCTCCAGCCAGTACTCGATCCCGTCAAGGCCGGTCTTTGCAACAAACGAGAAGATCTCATCAGAGGTGTACTCGTGGAAGAACATGCTCGATACGCCGTAGGCGGTCATGATAATACTAATTGATAAGCGCTTCAGCGCATAATATTTCCCTTATGGACTGGTTTTATCGCACCGAGCCCCCGGAAGCGCAGGAACCAAAGGAGCGGCCCGTACTACCGGATACCCCGCTCACGGTCGGTGAGGTATCCGTCATCATCGAACGCCTTCTCGACGACCGGCAGCTGCAGGATATCAGGGTCCAGGGCGAGATCACCAACTACAAGCACCACGCCCGGGGCCACCGCTACTTCTCACTCTCGGAAAAAGGGGGAGGGAACATGGCTGCGGTGATCAAGTGTGTCATGTGGCGCTCGGATGCCGAACGGCTTTCCTTCGAGCCGGAGGATGGCATGGAGGTCGTCATCACCGGTTCGGTCCGGGTGTACGCGCCCCACGGATCCTACCAGTTGCAGATAAAAACGATGACCCGGGGGGGAGCCGGGGAAAAATACCTGCTTGTCGAAAAATGGAAAAAGGAACTGGAAGCGGAAGGCTGTTTTGCCACAGAAAGGAAACGCCCGCTGCCGCCGTTTCCCGCGCGGGTGGGCGTGGTTACATCGGAGACCGGGGCAGTCATCCACGATATCCGTACCGTGATTGCCCGCCGTTATCCCGTGGAGATCGTAATCTCACCCACGGCAGTCCAGGGTGATGAGGCCCACAGGGAGATCGCACGGGCAATCGGACGGGTCGCGGGGCATGTGGATGTCGTGATTGTGGCACGGGGCGGCGGGAGTTTCGAGGATCTTTTCCCCTTTAACCACCCCGAAGTTGTGCGGGCAATAGCCGCATGCCCGGTACCGGTAGTCTCTGCCATCGGCCACGAGGTTGACGTAACGCTTGCGGATCTCGCCGCCGACATGCGGGCGCCGACTCCCTCGGCTGCGGCAGAACTGGTGGTACCGGACAGAAAAGACCTCCGGCTCGTACTCCGGGATCTCCGGTGCCAGCTGGGTGCGGTGCTGCTTGCCCGCGTTTCGCGGGCACAGGACGAGATCGCATCGCTCCGGGACCGTCTCCGCCCGCAAAGGTTCTGTCGGAAGATTGGCGAGAAACGGCAGGCAGCCGTGGATCTCTCGGACCGGCTTGAACGATCCTACGCGACCCGGATCGAGCGTGACCGTCTCGTGCTGGCGGAGTTGAAAACTGCACTTGAAGGGAGGAGCCCGCGTGCGGTGCTCGCCCGGGGGTACTGCGTGGCAGAAAAGGACGGCATTGTGGTAAAATCCACAGGTGCCATCACAGAAAACGACCGGCTTAACCTGCGGTTCTACGATGGCAGGAGCCGGGTAATTGTGGAGCGTGTGGATCATGACGGAAACATATGAGGAAAAGATCGAGCAGTTACGGCAGATTATCGCGAAGATTGAGGACGGCGGTACGAGTCTTGACGACAGCATGAAATTGTACGAACAGGGGGCGGCGCTCGTTAAACAGTGCGAAACCCTGCTTGCCGGGGCAGAAGAGAAGATCACCACGCTCTGCCGGGACGCGTAACCGTCAGGATGACGGTCATCTCTTCCCCGTTTCGGAGTGCAACGATAAGATCCCGTGAAAGAGTCGCGGCCACGCGATCCGAGCAGATACCGATTGTCCGGCCACAGGTAAACGTACTGCGCCGCCAGACCATATCTGAAGGGTGATCGAGCGTTAAGTGTGCAGACCCCCGCGATCGCACCTCGACTTCGGTATTCCCCGCAGAAAGCCGTGTCACAAGAACCGCATCGTCATGGGCAAGCACGTTCCTGAAGTCAGTCGAAAGGCCGGCGCAACCCTTGTCGGCAGCGACCCCGATGATACAGTTGCCGTTTTCGGACAGATGCTCCTCGCAGGTCACTTCAAATGTTGTCGGGTGAGTGCCAAGGACGAGAGGGTGTCCACGGCACCGGATGACCTCCTGTGCCTCCATGCTTTATCATGTGAGGGTTGCCATTCATATTCAATGTTTATCACTGTTTTGTGTCCCGAGTGCGGGGAAGAGACGGAACATGAGGTTCTCTCTGAGTCCCGCGACCGCCTTGTCCGGTGTACCGCGTGCGGCCATCACCACCGGATACCCTGGGAGAGGGAACCAGAAATGACCGTGATAAAGACGATAGTCTCCCGTGAAGGAGCTTCCCTCACCGGCATTATCGAATTTGATCCGGAGGACGAGTGTTTCCTTGACGATCATCTTGTCGCAGAGTGCGGGGACGAGGCCTACGGGGTCGAAGTCACGGCAATAGAATGCGGGGGAAAAAGGCTGCCGCGTGCGAAGGTAAAAGATATCACCACCCTCTGGACCCGGACAATCGACCGGGTGGTTGTGAAGATCTCTGTCCATGACGGCAGGAAGACAATCCCGCTCTACCGGGAATGCGAAGGGGAGGAGGAATTTGTTGTTGGAGAAAAGTATGTTGTCGACGGGATACGGTTCAAACTCTCCCATATTAAACTGCGGGACGGTCCCCTGATGAGGAAGGAAGACTGGAAGACCATCGCCCACCGCATCAAGCGGATCTACGGGGTCCGGTCATAAGGCTCTTTTTTTATTGGATTTTTGCCGCCAGAATCCTGTCGGCAGGGCAGGAGAAGAGGATTTACCTGACCCTGGAAAAAACATTATTTTTGCAGTCCGGTGACTGCCATGACATTTCTCCGGTGAATTACAGATTGCTTCGGACTGCTTTCAGGTGCCGGTACTACAGAGCCACTCAGTAAAAAGGACTGAAAAAAAGTATCGGGGGATCAGGTCGCCTTGTTGATTGTGACGACCGTGAGATCAACACTCGGATAGGAGAAATCGAGGGTAATTCCATCGGAAGTCTTGTTGGTGATCTCGCCGATCCGGACATAGTACGCATCGGTGGAATTATCCAATGCAGCCTCAGGGTTTTCAGAAAGGCCAAGGGCTATCCGCTGGCCGACCTGCACCGCAGAAAGATTCATGTTGTTACTCGCCAGCTGGTCTGCCGACCAGAACTGTGTCATGGGCTGGTTGGACGTAAGGGGGATGGATTTCTGGCCGTTGGTCTTGAGGCCGACTATACCTGTACTGATCGCATCGTACTCACTTGCAAAGAGCGCAAACTGGTTTGTCCAGCCGGTTTTCTCGGAATAGACCTGCACCGGGAATACCGATTTTGGAAGGGACTGGTTTGCTGTGATGGTCAGCTGTTTTGAATACATTACACCGGAACCCTCACTGGTGAGCTGCTTATACAGGCTCGAACTCGAGGTGACTATGGGAGATCCCTGCGCATCCCGAAGGGTATAGTCTACCACCACGACATCGCCGGGTTTAACCGATGCAATCGATGAGATCCAGCTTGAACCCAGGGATGATACGACCATCAGTACAACAAAGAGTACACCAGCGACGATCGCGAGTATCTTTGTCCACATCTTCCCGGATTTTTCTGCCTGTTTTTTTGTGCCCATTCCTACAATCCTCCTTATTATGTCAATGTTTAACGGTCATAAACTATTCTGAAGGGATCGTAGCCGGGTACCGGGAACGATGCAGTCAGCAGATAAACCCGCATGACCGGGGGTTACCTGTAACTGTGAAGGTCAACCAGCGAACAACTTCAAAGGCCACCAGATTCGGGAACGGACATACACGACAATACCGTTGCGATAATACTTCCTGCCACTGGCAAAGGGAACGATGTCGGTCCGGTTTTAAAACGGCGGCTTGAAACCTTTTCCCACCGTTTCCCTGTGTGCACCGTTTTACCGCGTCGCTGTTGAATAACTTAAACCCGCCTCATACCAACTTTACCGATTCATTTAAAGTCATCAGCACCGGAAACTGTACTGATGGACAAAAAAAAGGTCAAGGACTATATGACCTATGATGTTGTCAGCGTGGATCTCCATGGTACGGTCCAATCAGTTATAGAGAAGATCCAGCAGACCAATCACGATGGTTTTCCGGTCGTTGACGGTGCGGCAGTGGTCGGGTATATCGCCGCCCGAGACCTCCTTTTTGTAAAGCCGGGCGAGACCATCGAGCAGGCCATGTCCGGCGAACTGATCGTGGCTGATCCTGAGATGGATATCAATGATGCCGCACGGGTGATCTTCCGGAGCGGCATCCAGAAACTTCCTGTAGTAGATGAGAAAAACCACCTGCTCGGGATCATCTCAAATTCCGATGTGATCCGGTCTCAGATCGAGCATGTATCCCCGGAAAAAGTCTTCAATTTTATGACGACCTTAAAAAAACTCTATGGCGTCGATCCCACGCTCAACCGGGGCATTGTACCGATAAAAGACCTGCTCCCCACTCAGTCCAAGGTCTACGAAGATGAGCTGGAAGGCCGGATCTACGAGATCAAAAAAGGGCTTGCCGAACCCATTATAGTCGTGAAAAGGCCGGGCCGGATCATCCTTGTGGACGGTCACCACCGCGCGATTGCCGCAAAGAAACTTGGTATCACGGCGCTCGACGCGTATATTATCGAGATCAGGGAGGACGTGGAACTGGGCATGGAGCGGACGGCTACCACGATGAATCTTAAAACACTCGACGATGTTCAGGTGCTGGATTATGCCCGCCACCCGCTTGTTGCGATCACGCACCGGCTGGTAAAACGGACATAACCAAAAACGATTATACTTTTTTTTTACGACCCTTCGC
>JBAZHU010000073.1:0-565 GCA_041652215.1 Methanoregula sp.
TGTGCAATTTGCAGAATAGAATTTGTAATGAGTTTGGAGCCGGTCGCGTGCCGGGGCGAACACAGCGAAGTCGTGCGATGCGGGCGACGATCTGCGGTTGTAGGCCAAGGCCGGTGACGCTCGGTGACTTACTCGCGCGACGCACGTGGGGCTCGGACTCGCGCCGCATTTACGCGTCTCGTTACCTTCGCACCCCATCGCGGCCCTCTGCTTTGGCAAGTGCGTGTCCCGGCGCCCGCTCCTTTCGCTTCACCATCCCATCAACCGAATTTGATAACGTGCCAGAATCCCGGCAAATGCGTAGCGCAAAACCCGACGAGGCGTTTTCTCGCATCTGGCCTCGCTCCGTTTGAGCAGCATAAAGAAAAATTATGCGAGATACTTATCTCTCAATTCAAAATTGGTTTGTTCGTTTTCCGGTTGCGTGAGTCAGATCATTTTTCCTCGCCCGCCATGAAAATTCCCGTCAAATATGCTACCAGCCATCCCTGGGGGTATAGGTGACAAAACCCCAAACCCCCCGATCTGAGACACTCCCATCAGGCCCCAAATTGAGCCCGGATTA
>JBAZHU010000073.1:575-7277 GCA_041652215.1 Methanoregula sp.
GGGTCATTCGCGGGCATTATATCGAGCTCAATTTTGACGTATTTTGGAAAACGGGGCAATATTTATCCATATTTTTACACACAACCGATTTCGGTGGTTTGCCGGCGTCTTTTTAGTGCGGCGGCACTCCTCGCTCGTTGGGGATATAGGGGCATCAGTCCCCGTTATCATGATTATGATTTCAGGACCCGGATGAGCTGACCCAACAAGTCCGACATTTTTTAAAAACAATTGATTCGCGAGCTGTCCATTCCGGAAAAAGATTGCATCAGCAGCTGAGGATTACAAAAAATGTTCAGGTCCAGAGATCGAGGATTCCGGAAAATCAGCGGATCAGTTGCTGAGGATTTTGAAAAATGATCGCATCGCGAGCCGGCAATTCCAAAAAAAGTCCGGGCCGCGAGCTGAAGATTCTCAGAAAAGACTGGCATCGCCCGGCACCCGGATTGGCCGGACCCACGAGTAATCATCACAAACTCCGTAAGAGGCTTCACAAGCCCTGCGCCAATGCAGGAAAAAGACCGGCTCCGCTGCTGAGAATTTTAAAAAAAGAGCAGGTCGCGAGCTTGAGGATTCCGGAAAAAGTACGGATCGGTTGCTAAAGATTTAAAAAAATGTCCGGATCCGGGGAATATTTTTTCAAAATGGGGAAACGGTAAAGCAGGTTAATGCCTGCTTCCAGCGCGCTTGTCCAGCATCAGGATGCGCTCAACGGCCTCAATCCAGAGATCTTTCTCCGTATTCAGATCGGTATTCTCAATAAAGACAGAACTGATCTGAAGCCCGACGGTAATCGAGATGATCAAGCGCGTTACTCTGTCAAGATTCACCTGGTGCGGGATCTCGCCCCGTGACTGTGCCCGGGCCAGGGAGTCCCGGAGGATAATCGAGCTGGTCCCGACCAACACGGCGATTTTTTTACGTTGTTTGGGATCCTCAAGGAACCTGAGAGGTAAATTTGCGAGAAGTTTTGCATATTTCGTCTGTTGATTAAAGAGGAGATTGGCATAATTCTGAATAATCTGCCAGATATCTCCTTCACGGGCAAGGGTTGCTTCAAGTTCGGCCTGGTCGTTTTGGATAACTCTCAGAACAACTTCATCCTGTAATGCATCACGGTTCTTGAAATATCCATAGAGCGCGGGTGTCGTAACACCAACATTCTGGGCAATTGCATCGAGGGTCATAGCATCCCATCCTCCCTCTACCGCCACATCGATTGCCGCAGAAATGATCCGCTCTTTTGCATCTTCCCGGTATTTTTCATTGACGCGTGCCATGCTCATCCCGCCATGAAGTATTTCTTCCCATGCATAGTTTTTGCGTTCCCTGCATTTAAATTCATTTAACTATTCTTAAAAAGGTTTAAGTAAACTTAAAACACATTAATTATAGTGATGGGAATACCCTCCCAAAATGGGGATTTGGCAAAAATGCAGATTACAGAAATATCGGCGGGAAAAAGGATGACAGGATCCCGGGGAAGGAACGAGGACCTGGGATTGGCAACGATACCTGAAGGGCTCGTCTGTTTTCTCCAACGGGAAAGGTTTGACAAAAACCCGGTAAGCGGGACATTATGGGGACGAATTGTCGTATGGTAACTCCACAGGATCTTTCATGGATACCCAAAACCACCGCCGGAATATTGCACTCGGCCCTTTTTCCCGCGATCGTCCTCGGATTTCTTGCGGCGGTTATTGCGTTGCGGCTCTACCGGGAGAGAAACCGTACCCGGATAGACCCGGTACGGTGACGAATGTGGAACAGCCAACTGATGAAAATGGGGGTCATATCCGGATGAACGAACAACTGCCAGGGAATTGTATGAGCGAAGAGTCCGATGAGGGAATATCGGGGAGCCTCACCGTAAGACCGGAACCGGTTTTGGCGGAGGTTTCCCTGGATAACCGGAATGGTATGCCTGTGTATACGATCCTCTTTGTCGATGAGAATGAAGAGATCCTCATCCTGGGAAAAAAGTTTCTTGAGATGTCAGGAATTTTTGTTGTGGAAACCGCACAATCCGGCACCCGGGCGATGGAGAAAATCTGGAGTAAGGCGTATGACGGTATCCTGTCTGAATATTTTCTGGGCGCCACAAACGGGATCGATCTGCTCTGTTACACCCGGGCAAAATCCGGTAATATCCCCTTCATCCTGTTCACGAGCAATGTTACTGATGAGCTTTTCGAAAAGGCGTCAGAATGTGGTGCGGATAACTGCGTTACGAAGGATGGCGATCCAAAATCGCAGTTCCTTCTTCTGGAAGAGATGTTCAGAACCCTGATCGAACTGTCAATGATCGCGGATAAACTTAAGGATCACCAGGATCAGGTGACACGATTCAGGGAACTTTCCGGTACGAGCGGAGATGCTCCCCTGCTCTTAATGAACATGCCCGGCGGTTGCCTCGGTAGGACTCTCAACGGAGGATCCTGTTTTTATTTTAAAAAATGTGGATTTTCCCGGGGTAAGTGGAAAACCCTCACTTCTTCCCTTTCATCTTCCCCTGTTTATTGTCCGCCACCACCAGCCGGATCGCATCCGCCACAAACCGGGCTACCTCGTCCTTATCGAGCATCGCATCGACAATGACAAACCGGTCCGGCTCGGCCCGGGCAAATTCCAGGTACCGGTTCTGTACCTTCTCCAGCACTTCGCGCCGTTCGAAATGCTCCCTTCCGCTCTTGGTCGAGAGCCGGGCGAGCGCATCGTCAACCGGGATTACGAGCAGGATCGTCTTGTCCGGGACAATAGACCAGCCGTTGTGCATCGCCCGCAGCCATTTTTCCGGTTCGGGAATGACGCCCGCGAGCGTGACTGCCTGGTAGGCAAACCGGCTGTCCGAGTACCGGTCGGAGATGACGAGCTTCCCTGCCGCAAGCGCCGGGCGCACGACCGTCGCGAGATGTGCCGCGTGATCGGCAACAAAAAGCGTGGCCTCGGTAATCGGGTCGATCTGTTCCGCAATCGCCCGCCGGACAGACTCTCCCACCCACGTTGCCCCGGGCTCCCGGGTAAACACCGGGTCGAGGTCCGCAAGGCTCTCTTTGAGGGCAAGAAGCAGCGTGCTCTTCCCGGTCCCGTCGATCCCTTCAAGCGTGACTAACAACAGTATCCCCTCCGGATCCACTCGGCCGGCACCGCACCTTTATGAAGAGCCGTTGCGATGATGGCGCCGTCAAAGCCGGCATCCTTTATAATTTCCAGATCTGCGACAGATGCAACCCCGCCGCCGTAGAGCAGCCGTCCGTCATAGGCCGATCTCCATGTTTCAAGCGTGCCGGTGCCGGCAGCAACCCCGCCTTCTGTTCCCACAAACCCGAGATTGAGAAGAATACAGCCTTCAAAATCCCAGTTTCGGGCAGACCGGAGCACGGCCTCGGGGGCGGCTCCTGAAGGGATCACCTTCCCGTCTTTTACGTCCACGCTCAGGTAACCCCCGCGGTACCGGGAAAGATCGGCTCCCCCGGTCTCGGTGCCGATTATATTTTTAATGCGGGGCCCGGCAAGAAAGTCGCTTGGCGAGCGGGTGCCCCGGTCGGCATAACAGCATTCCACGAGATTTGCACAGCTGCGGATAAGTGCATCGTGGGAACCGGTTCCTTCGATCCGGTCGAGGTCTGCGATGTAGATATATTTTGGCGCGATAGCTTTTACAAAACCGACCGGTTCTGCCGTCGGAGAAAGTCCCCAGTCGAGCGGCTTATAGGTCTCACGAAGCCCGGATTTTCCGTGAACGACCGTATTGCGCCGCAAATCCATTGCAAGCACCAGTTCCATTGAGTAACGCAACCACTATTAGGATAAAAGATCATTAAAGTTTATGCAATTGTTGGTCAGCCCCAGCTCTATTTTGGAAGCCCAAAGCGCCGTCGATGCCGATATCATCGATGTCAAGAAACCGTCCGAGGGCTCTCTTGGGGCAAACTTTCCCTGGGTGATACGGGAGATCAAAGCGTTTGCGAAAAAACCGGTGAGTGCAGCGATAGGCGACTTTCCGTATAAACCAGGCCAGGCCTCCCTTGCCGCCTACGGGGCTGCCTGTGCCGGGGCTGACTATATCAAGATCGGGCTTGCCTTTTCCGGGAAAGAAAAAGCCCGCGACGTGATCGAGGCGGTCACAAAGGCTGTCAAGGACGAGTTCCCCAAAAAATTCGTCGTGATTGCCGGGTATTCCGATTACGAGCGGATGGGATCGATCTCCCCGTTTGACATCGCGCCCATCACCGCCGCGTGCGGGGCCGACTTTGCGATGATTGACACCGGCATCAAGGATGGCCGGAGCACGTTCTCCTTCATGGACGAGGCGACGCTTTCACGCTTCACGGCTGAAAACAAAAAACTCGGGATTGGTACTGCCCTTGCCGGCTCGATCAGGTTCGAGGATATCGACGCCTTGAAACGAATCGACCCGGAGATTATCGGTGTCCGGGGGATGGTCTGCGGCGGCGACCGGAACGCGACCATCCGCGAGGATCTCGTAAAGACTGCACTTGCGAAGATCCGGTGACATGCCGGATAAACCCGTATGAATTCCCCTTTCCGGGTAAACTACTACAGGTGAAATATGTATACTAAAAAACTGGATGTTCCCCTCTCTCTCACATTTGACGATGTGCTTCTTGAACCCCTGGAATCCTGGACCGAGCCGGCAGAGACCGATACCAGGACCCGGTTCACCAGAAAGATCGATCTTAATATTCCTCTTGTATCCGCTGCGATGGATACCGTGACCGAGGCTGCGATGGCAATCGCGCTTGCCCGCGAGGGCGGTATTGGTGTGATCCACCGGAACATGACGGCCGAGCACGAGCTCCAGGAAGTCAATATTGTCAAGCAGGCCGAAGAACTCATCGAACGCGATGTCCTGTTCGTCGAAGACACCGCGACGGTTTCCGATGCAGAGAAACTGATGAACCAGTACAGCATCGGTGGCGTGCCGGTCGTCGGAAAGGGGAAGATCATCGGGATCGTTTCCCGGCGTGACGTTCGGGCAATCGTCTCCCGGCGCGGCGAGGAGAGCATCAGGTCGATCATGACCAAAAAACCGATCACGGCCGATGAAGACATCACGCCCGAAAAGGCGCTCGAAGTCATGTACACGAACAAGGTCGAACGCTTGCCGGTTGCCGACAAGAACGGACGGCTGATCGGGATCATCACGATGCAGGATATTCTCGAAAAGCGCCAGTACCCGCGTGCGACCCGGGACAGGAAGGGCAACCTGCGGGTGGCGGCAGCGGTCGGGCCGTTTGACTTCACCCGGGCGACCCTCCTTGACGAGCATGGCGTAGACGCGCTCGTTGTCGACTGTGCCCACGGCCACAACATGAACGTGGTCGGGGCGGTCAAGAATATCAAGGGTAGTGTCAGTGCTGAAGTGATTGCGGGGAACATTGCGACCCGGCAGGCGGCCGAAGCGGTTGTCGATGCAAACGTGGATGGCATCAAGGTCGGTATCGGCCCGGGCTCCATCTGCACGACCCGGATCGTCGCGGGAACGGGCGTCCCGCAGATCACTGCGATTGCGCAGGTCGCCGATATTGCGGCAAAAGCGGATGTCCCGATCATTGCCGATGGCGGTGTCCGGTATTCGGGCGACGTGGCCAAGGCAATCGCCGCCGGTGCCGATACGGTAATGATGGGGAGCATGTTTGCCGGTACCGATGAGGCGCCGGGAAAAGTGATCACGATCAAGGGCCGGCGCTACAAGCAGTACCGGGGCATGGGATCGCTTGGCGTTATGAGCACGGGCCAGTCCAGCGACCGGTACTTCCAGAAGAAGGGGATCGGGGCGACAAAGTTCGTGCCCGAAGGAGTGGAGGGCGTTACCCCGTATGTCGGGCACGTGGGCGAGGTCATCTACCAGATGGTCGGCGGTCTCAAGTCCGCGATGGGCTACTCGGGCTGTGCCACGATTGCGGATATGCACAAGAAGGCCCGGTTTGTCAGGATCACAAACGCCGGCATGACCGAGAGCCACCCGCACAACATTCTCATCACGGACGAAGCGCCGAACTACCGGCTCTTTGAATAATTTTCAATCTTTTTTTCGACGGTTGACTGCCGCCATGCGATACATAAAATAGATGCATGGGGATACTATCGCATATATCCCGGATGCGGGAGTGAAATGTCATGGCAGACGACAAACTGTATACTCTTCCCAAACTGCCGTACGATTATGCGGCGCTTGAACCGTACATCTCAAAGGAACAACTAACCCTGCACCACACGAAACACCACCAGGCATACGTGACCGGTGCAAATGCGATCTTCGAGAAACTGGACAAGGCCCGCAAGGACAAAGCCGACCTCGACATGAAGGCGACCTTAAAGGAACTCTCCTTCCATGTCGGGGGCTACCGGCTCCATAATTCCTTCTGGGAGAACCTTGCCCCGGCCGGAAAGGGCGGCGGCGGGATGCCAAAAGGCGAACTCGCGAAAGCGATCGATTCCGAATTTGGATCGTTTGAGCGGTTTAAAAAAGAGTTTACGCAAGCGGCGTCCAGTGTCGAGGGTTCCGGCTGGGCGGTCCTTTCGGCGAGCACAACGACGCATCACCTTCTTATCAACCAGATCGAGAAGCACAACGTGAACGTCTACCCGGGATTCCGGATCCTGCTCGTTCTCGATGTCTGGGAGCACGCGTACTACGTGGACTACAAGAACGACCGGGCCAAGTACATCGAAGCG
>JBAZHU010000074.1:0-7268 GCA_041652215.1 Methanoregula sp.
AAATGCCCGTGCGATGGTGGAAGGGTTCGGGACGTTCCACTGCGCCACCCAGCGGCAGCCCCGGCCGTGAGCATTTTCTTTTTTTTTTATCACCTGAATATTGATACCATGATGTAAAAGGCGCTTTTTTTAAGTCAGGAGCCTCGAAGAGGCATCCTTATGACTCTGACGTACCAAACCACTTCAGGTAATGATGAAACTGCGGGATACCCCACGGGCACATGCATTTGTCCCTGAACGGCGGATGATGTACTACCTGTTCCTGCTGGGCTTTTTTGCAATATTCTCGACAACCATCTCCAAGAATCCGGTGCTGCCCCTCTTTTCTCAGGCAATCGGGGCCGACAGTACCGTCATCGGCCTTATCGCGGCATTCTCCCCGCTCGCCGGCATCCTCTTCTCATTTCCCGTAGGGGTTATCTCCGATCACATCGGAAGAAAACGGCTGCTTATCGCATCCGGAGCGGTATTCCTTCTTGCCCCGGTGCTCTACCTGTTTATTACAGCGCCGCTCTGGCTCATCCCGGTCAGGTTCTTTCACGGGACGGCAACCGCAATCCTCGGGCCGGTCATCTCGGCAGTTATTGCCGAGCGGTTCCCGGACTCCAAGGGAGAGATGCTCGGGCAGTACTCCTCTGCGACGCTTGTCGGCCGGACGATTGCACCGCTCGCTGGCGGGGCCATCATATCGTATTTCGTGATGTACCCCGGACTCCTGCCTTACCGTATGGTATACGTTGTCGCAGCGCTCGCCGCAGTGCCGGTCTTTGTTATGACGCTGATGTATACGGAGAAACAGTCGCTCCCGCTCAATACCCTCCCGTTCTCTGTCTTCCGCGAGAGTTTCGTTACCTTCTTTTCCAACCGCCAGCTCCGGGGCACAGCCTTTGTCGATATGGCGACCTATTTCGCGTTCGGGGCTGTCGAGACATTCCTCCCGCTTTACCTTTTTAGTCTGGGGATCGGTGCGTACCAGACCGGCATCATATTTGCCGCACAGGTCGTTGTTATCGCAGGGACAAAGCCGTTCTTTGGCAGGATCGCGGACCGGGTAGACAAGCGCATCCAGATTGTTGCAGGGCTCGTTATTACCGGGGGTGCAGTCGCAGCAATCCCACTTGGGGCCTCGTTTGCCTGGTTCCTCCTCGTTAGCGCGATCTTTGGGATAGGCATGTCGCTATCCACGGTCGCCACGAGCGCCTATGTCGCTGATGTCGCAAAAAAAGAGCAGATCGGGGCGTCCATGGGGGCACTCTCCTCGATTATGGATATCGGCCAGTCCGGGGGACCCCTCCTGACCGGGATCATCGTCACCGCGATCGGGTATGTCGCGGGTTTTTTTGCAAGTTGTGTGCTCGCACTCGTGGTCTGCATCGTATTTATCCTATCGGTCCGCGATCAGGTGGGTAGAGATCCAAAGAAGGCAGGCCGGGCACCGTAAGCCGTTACCGCTTGAACGTCGTGACTACCTGGGCCTGCCCGAGCGTATGACCGCTCAGCACCCAGTCGATGGAGGCCCGGTCAGCGGTCGGCTGCGCAATCACCATATCGACCGCGTATAGCCGGAAGATATACCGGTGGGCTTTTCCAGGCGGGGGACAGGGCGGATAATACCCGCGTGAGCCGGCACTGTTGGTGCCAATCTGGGCCCCATCGGACAGCACTTTCGCCTCCGACTGCCCCGGATCTATACCCAGGGTACCCGGGGGAATGTTGTAGAGGAGCCAGTGGGTAAACGTCCCTGACGGTGCATCCGGATCATCGAGAACAAGAACAAAACTTTTAGTACCTGCCGGGACATTCACCCATGAAACGCCGGGCGTCCGGGACGACCCGGTGCAGGTGAACTCCTGCGGGAGCGTGGCACCGGGGGTTGCCGAGTCTACCGTGAGGGTAAACTCTTCAGATGCCGGGGATATCTGTGGTGGGACAGATGAGGTTGGCGTAGTGGGGGGCACGTCGGGAGATGGGGTAACGGGAACCGTGCAGCCGCAGATCAGGACAAGAACAACAATCAGGCAGAAACAGGGAATCCGGATGATTTTCATGAACGGGATGTCACCTGTTCAGCGGATATACCTGATACAGCCGGAATCAGGACGAGGTATACCCTGCGAAGCGAACGCGATTCGTTCAAATTCCGACACACCGCCCTCAGGAGATCACACCGTTTTTGCTGCTTGTAAGAACGCAATAATTTCCCCAATATCCGGCACACTGTGAACCGGGTAGATTTTGACAAATACCACCCGCTGGTTTTTGTCAAGGATGATATTTGCCCGTTCGGAGAAACCATTTGCGTCCCTGAAGATCCCGTACGCCCTTGCCGCACTGCCATGCGGCCAGAAATCGCACAGCAGGGGCGTATGGGTTATCCCAAGATGTTCTGCCCACGCCTTCTTGCAGGGAAGAGAATCGACGCTGATCCCGACCGCAAGGGTATCAAGCGATGCAAGAAGATCCCGGTTCTCCTCAAGCGACTGCATCTGGGCGGCACAAAAGGGCGTCCATGCGAGCGGGTGAAACGAGAGAAGAACCCGCTTCCCCGATTGTTCAAAGAGATCAAAAGTCTTGTCGTCCTGATCCTTAAGCGAGAAATTCCGTGCCGGATCGCCGGGCTGAACTATGGGGAGCTGCTCCATCATGCCACCTGTACGTTCCTGAATGCAGACATCTGATATGAGTGTTCGCATCCCGACTGAGCAGTACCTCTCCGGCATCTCTCGTCTCCTGCTACGTATATACACTCCCACTCGCTAATAACAGCTATCGCAGGCATGACCGGTTCTTTGCCCGGTCACAATGTAAAGGACGTTCAACCATGAAGATGCAGAGCACCCCCCAGTTCCCGCAGGATCCCCAGAAAGCAACGTCCTCACAGGCAGCAGATCCCATCCCGCTCAATTTCTGTATTATTCTTTCCAGGGAGGGCAGGATCGACCGGCTCATCAACCGCCCGCTTGAGGAATACTTTGCGGCCATTCCCAACGCAAGTATCGCGTGGATCGATTACAGCACAAAGGACGATGCACCGGATATTGAGAAGATCGCCCAGTTTGCCGGATTTACGAAACTCCCGATCCCCAAACTCTCCACCGGATTCTACTCAGCATACGAGGACTACGACACGGAACTGGGCATCATGCTCCCGTCAGTGACTATGAAAAGCGACAATATGACCGTCCACCCGCTCTTTGTCCTGATTCGCGAGAATTTTATCCTGACCCTCCATTCCGAGGATATCAACCGCCTGCTTCGGTTCTCACGGTATGCCCAGCCGTTTTTCAAGCGCATCAGTCCCGAGTCCACATGCGACAAGATTACCCTGATGCTTGAGCGGATCATCGATGAGAACAACGACCGTAATTTCGAGTATCTCCGGGAGATCGAGATGCACGGGGATGCGATCAGCAAGTCGCTTATCGAGGAGAACATTGCAAAGAGGCAGCTCGCCCACAGTATCTACCGGATGAAGCACGTGCTGATAGATTACTTAAACGTCCTCTGGGCGACAAAAGACGTGGTAAACTCGCTCCAGTACGGGGATGCCGACCTGATCACCAATGACGAAAAACTGCTGGGCCGGATCGGGATCCTCTCGGACAACATCGAACGCCACATCGAGCTCTCCGAGCAGATGTCAAACGTACTTGCCTCTGGCCTTGAGGTGATGCAAAGCATCTACAACAACCAGCTCCAGAGCCTCAACAACCGCTTTGCCCTTGTGACTGCCTATCTGACGGTGCTCGGCACCGCCTTTTTAGTCCCGAACACCATCGCAACCATTGCCGGGAGCGGGATTATGGGAGGTCAGATGGGAGGACAGTGGTGGTACCTGCCGCTCCTTATCGTTTCGACGATCGTCGCGACGGCCACGTCGTTCCTCTGGGTTGTGCACGTCTGGAAATCGAGGAAAGAGGAGATTTAATCTTCTTTTTCGGGAGTTCTTCTTTTTTAATCCGTGCCAGTTCGGGTTCAAACCAGGTTCCGATACACTGCCTGACAACCCCCAGTCCAGCATCGCTGTCGAGGAAGATTGCACCGATGATGGCTTCCATGGTGTCGGCAAGGATCGTGTCTTCCCCGGTGCGCCAGAGATCCTTTTCCCCGCGCCCGAGCCGGATGAACCGTTTGATCTTCATGCGCCGGCCGATTTTCGCAAGGCTGCTGTTATCCTCCAGTTGCTCTTTTACGCTGGTAATCCCGCCTTTGCTCTGGATGCCTTTTTCCATTAAAAACAATATAAGGCTGGTCTTGAGCACCGCGTCGCCAAGCGTACTGTAGGCTTCCTGGGTAAGGCAGATCCGGTTTTGCTGGATCAGTTCGTTTGCATAGGCCGGGTGGGTCAGCGCCCGGATCAGGTGTTGCGGCTCAAAAAAATGGTACCCGATGATCGTCTCGATCCCATGCAGGTCGTCCTTTTTTTCCATGATCTTCACTTAGCCGTTGGCGGATAACCGCATTAATACTACGGACATCATGAGTCTGCACATTGGTTTTGTTTCAGAGAGGGAAGATATTCGTGAGGACCTGGACACCAATTAAAACCAGGACCACCCCACCGAAAATTTCCATCCTGTTTCCGAGAATTTTCTCAAGCCTCATACCGCAGATAACACCCGTGCAGGAGAACGCGAAACTGACCAAACCTATCACAAGCGCCGGGACGAGCACGGCACTCCCCAGTACCCCAAACGATACACCTACGGCGAGCGCGTCAATACTCGTCGCAACTGAAAGCAGGAGAACCGGGATCAGGGAAAGTCCGGCAAAATGCGCTTCTTCTTCCCCCCTCATTCCGTCGTAGATCATCTTTGCCCCTATCGCTGAAAGTAACAGGAATGCGATCCAGGGGCCATATGCTGAAATCACCGTATAGAGAGATGCACCTGCGATCCAGCCTGCGATAGTCATACCCCCCTGGAAAATGCCAAAAGAGGCAGCGATGACAAGAGCAGTTTTTTCAAGTTGCGAACGTGTTGATGTCCCGATCGCGAGCGAGACCGCAAAACAGTCCATCGCGAGTCCAATCCCGATAAGGATGCTGGTGAGAAGATCCATGAACTACGGTTATGAGCTGGGACGGGTGTTCCTATAAAGCCACGGAAATTCGAGGACGTTTCAAAAGCAACAGGAGTAAGGGTCAGGTTTTCCGATCCTCTGTCACGGCTACCGACGGAGCACAAGAGCTGCTGAATTCATGCAATAGCGTTTTCCTGATGGAGGGGGACCGTCATCGAAGACATGCCCGAGATGCGCCCCGCACCTGGCGCACAGGACCTCGGTGCGCTCCATCCCGCTGGATCTATCCACACCGGTACGGATATTAAGGGGAGATACCGGCGCAGAGAAACTCGGCCAGCCGGTGCCGGAATCGAACTTGGTCTCCGATAAAAAGAGCGCCGTGCCGCAGCAGGCACACCAATAGATGCCATGGGCTTTGCAGTCATGGTACCTGCCGGTGAAGGCGTACTCCGTTTCCTGCTTTCGCGCAACCGCATACTGCAACGGGGTCAGCTGTTCCTGCCACTCGGCATCGGTCTTTACAATCGGAACTACCTCTTCTGCCCGGTCGGTTTCCGGGTTGAAGATGGGAATGGTAC
Organism: Methanoregula sp.; assembly: GCA_041652215.1. Lineage (GTDB taxonomy): Archaea > Halobacteriota > Methanomicrobia > Methanomicrobiales > Methanospirillaceae > Methanoregula. Next base: position 5,604 of record JBAZHU010000074.1, read on the forward strand.
CGACCTCACCTGCTGCACCTGTCGTTCCCTGTTTCATATTTGATCGCTCTTCCCTTGGGTGAGTGATAGGTGCAGCGGATAATAGAACCTCCGATGGCAACAAAAAAGAGCTACATACCAAAGAAACTGAGGATGCGGCGTTTCGGGTCCTTATAGAAGATCCTCGCCCCGTCCTTGATATTCCTGACATCCTCGATGGTATAGAGAATTTCGGGATATTCCTTCGATATAATGGAGAGCAGCCGGGAGAGTTCTTTTCTCGGAACAATCATGAGGATAATACTGACGGTACCGGAGAAACTGCCGGTGCCTTCGATCCGGGTCATGCCATAGCCAAGCGTGGAGAGACGGGACATGATGGGCTGCGGGTCGGCGGGAGTGATGAGCCGGACGATGACGTACCCGATCGAGATGAGGTTCTCGATTGCCATGCCAAGCACCGTCCCGATACCATAGCCTGCAAGGTAGGCGAGCAGGTTCCAGTACTGTGTAAGGTTGGTGAGCACAAGTCCGGTGGAGATCAGCCAGATCCCGGTCTTGACAATCCCGACGTATGCTGCAAGGTTCGCATGCCCCTTGCTGATATAGATCGTCCTGACCGATTCAAGGCTCGCCTCGGCGATCCGGGCAATGAAGATCAGGAGGGGTACCATTGCTGCGGCCCACAGAATACTAACATCCATGCGGTTTTTTCACTCCTAACCACAGATATCGAACCGGATGAGTTGTATAATTAACGGAAATGATCCGCACCACCTTTTCCATAAATGAGGGGCCAGAAGTGCCCCCGGTTATCGGTATTCCTGCTTGGACCCTCTAAACGGGAGTGCTCCCTTGTTCGTTTCCGCCATGTTAATCAATATCCCCGCCACACACCCGGTAACGGTGACCATCGATGGTATTCCTGTGTCAGCAGTGCGGGGAATGTTGCAGTTACATGGGGGATATTATCGGTATCGAGGAGGAGACGGTGGCCGGTATGTTTCAGATCCGGTTTTCTGCCACGGGAGAAACGAAGAGGGTCACGCTCGATGCGGACAAACAGGTACTCTTCCATACACAGGATATCAGACCGCTGCGGCCGATGGCCTGCCCGTTTCTCCGGTTTGGCATGAAGGGAAAGGCACTCTGTACTATTCACGATACCCGCCCCGGTCTCTGCCGGCTCTATACCTGTTTCCGGCTCCTTATCCTTGACCCGGAGGGAAAACCTGTCGGCAAGATACAAAATGGATCGCGATTCTTTTCCACGATGAATGCCGGCCTTCGCGAACTCTGGCAGGATGAGGTAGCGGGCGTAGATATTCCCGATGAGGCTGCATGGGAATCACAGGTGGCGGGTGTTTTTTCCCGGGCCGGTTACCGGGTCGTGAGGTAAGGAATCGTGGGACATTCCCCATAATTCCCATCGGCCTTTATTGCACCCTCAAGGTAAGGGAATGAAACTCCCAATTTCAGAGGGCTGTAAACCGGAAACAGCCCTCCCTTGAGGGGGATATACCCCGGCCTTTTTCCTCTTTTCAGGTTCTGATCCAGAGACGATTTCGCCGGCGGCAGGTTCCCGCTATATTAATCCTGTATAGACGGGTGAAACATTACACGGTTCTGCCAGTCTGGAGACACAGGCCGGCCCCTATATCCAACGCAGCCTGAATAATTGGCCGA
>JBAZHU010000075.1:0-7243 GCA_041652215.1 Methanoregula sp.
CATAAAGCCGCTGGTAAAAAGCGACGTGCTCGACAGCCTCATGCCCGAGATGCGCAAGGTTGCAAAGATCATCAGGAAAGCCGTCTTTACCGCACAGCCGATCATCCTCCGGCACCACGCCGATGCGGACGGTATCTGCTCGGCGGTTGCCATCGAACAGGCGGTCGTGGCACTCATCAGGGAGTCGGGCGGGGACTTTGACGCCGACTACTATCTCTTCAAGCGTGCCCCATCGAAGGCCCCGTTCTACGAGATCGAGGATATCACAAGAGACCTGGACTTCGCCCTCAAAGACCACGCCCGGTTCGGCCAGAAGATGCCGCTTGTGATCCTCACCGATAACGGCTCCACCGAGGAAGACGAAGCATCGTATAAGATTGCAAGCGTCTACGACATCCCCTTTGTCGTCATCGATCACCACCACCCGGATGCGACCATCGACAAGTACCTGGTCGGGCACGTCAACCCGTACCACGTGGGCGGGGACTTCGGGGTGACGGCCGGGATGCTCGGCACCGAAGTCGCCCGGCTCATCAACCCCAAGGTCGAGCCCCTCATAAAACACCTCCCGGCGATTGCCGGTGTCGGCGACCGGAGCGAGGCCCCTGAGCGGGCACTGTATCTCGCGCTTGTGCGCGACCAGTACTCCGAGCAGGCCTGCAAGGACATCGCACTCGCACTCGATTACGAACAGTTCTGGCTCCGGTTCAACGACGGCCGGGAGATCGTCAAGGACGTGCTGAACCTTCTCGGGAACAGTGAGCGTCACACAAAACTGGTCGGCCTTCTTGTCGAAGGTGCGAATAAGATGATCGAGGACCAGATGAGTGCCTGCATGCCGCATGTCGTCGCCCGCGTACTGCCAAACGCTGCCCACCTCTTCCTGATCGATGTGGAGATCCATGCCCACAAGTTCACCTTCCCGCCACCCGGTAAGACTTCCGGAGAGGTGCACGATCTGCTCTGTAAACAGAACGAGGGAAAGCCGGTCGTCACGATCGGTTTTGGCCCGGACTTTGCCGTGCTGCGCTCCCGGGGCGTACACATGAACATCCCCCGCATGGTCCGTGACCTGCACAACGAGCTCCCCGGCGGCGGCATTTCCGGTGGCGGACACCTTGTAGTTGGCAGTATCAAGTTTGTAGAGGGTATGCGGGAAGTGGTGCTGGAAGCCTTGATCAAGAAGATCGGCGAAGCCCCGGTACAACAATAAACCCCCCTCATCATTTTTTCCCGCGTAAATGCGATCCGTTTCCCGGAATCGGGAAAATTGTAACAATCTCGACCGGATAGAAATCCGCTCAAAATCCAGCCGAATTAAATAGTTTCTGGTTTGAATCTGGTCACAGTTGTCAAAAAAAGCATGAATTTAACCAGTGCCGTCCGCTATATATATATAGGAGTTGTTCTATATGCATTCCTAATGCTGAGGCGAAATATGTCAACAGGTAAGAAGATACGTGAAAAGTACAACGAAACCCAGCACAAAATTGTTTCCTACCTTAACTCAGGGATAACCAAAGGCAAACACTACTTCAAGTCAAAATACATAGCAAAGGATCTCGGGTTATCTCCTAAGGAAGTGGGAACCAACATGGCGATCCTTGCCGACATGTGCAAGGAGTTGTCTATTAAAAGGTGGAGCTATTCGAACAGCACGACGTGGATGGTCACGCCCCGTGCCCTGTAAATTTTTTAATCATCACCTCCTTCTTTTATTATGCCAAAATTAGAGTTTGAATCATCCCTTGACTTTGTCGCTGACATCAACGAGAAAAAGGACTGCCTGATGTCCCAGGACCCGACGCAGGACAATCCCGGTGTCCTCTGGTTCAACATCGACATCCCCAAGGGGCATCTGTTCAAGGCCGGCGACCGCGTCCGGGTGATTGTAGAAAAGATCGAGTGAAAAAAATCCTGCTGTTGCGGTGTACACTCGCGGCTTATGCATCCGGCTCCAGGTATGAAATCGTTTACGGGGTCAGGTACCGGGACGGTCTTTTTCATAGATCCGTGAGGGTGTCTCCAGACCGATCCGGAACGAATCGACAGAATCTGTGCTGATGATCATATACATCCCCGTACCTGTAGCCCGGACGACCCTATACATGGTACCGGGATACTGGATTTCAGCACCATCCAGGACATTCCCTTTTGCATCGCAGAGTACCATGCGAAACATCGCATACTGTGGCTGATGGTCCGCGGTGACGCTGATATTCAACACCCAGACCTCATAGGGCACAGAAAATGCCTGGGTAAGACCGCCCCGCGTTTCCTCGACATAGGCAAAGGGAACACTGGTTCCCTCGCGCAGGGGAATATCCGAAGCTCCAAAGGTCTCCATATGCGCGGGGAGGTGGACGACAGGGTACGTAAACGGGTTGCTCGTATAAAAAATCCGGTACGGTGGATCAGGGAGCCGGGGAGTCAGGTTCGTTTCAGGAATCTGCGTTGGGGCCGGTGCTCTCACAACCGTTTCCTGCGGGGAGGGTATTTCGGTCACCTGCGTGACAGGGGTATTCCCGATAAACGGCAGCGAGGGGAAGTTTGAAATTGCGCCGGGGTTTGCGATCACGGCAATTACCAGGATAACCGCAAAACCGCCAATAAACGTGTAGAGATCCCCTTTGTCCACACGTACTACTGGAGTGTCGCGTATAAAAACCGTAATGTTTTGAGATACAGACCCGCTGATAATGCACCTGAACGAACGGCAGGCGGGGGATGAAGTATCATGGCTAATAGTATTTTTGCCCTGTAAAAATCTTCAAACTATATCCGGTGCTCTCGGGGGAGTTATGCCCACCTGTGTGTGGCAACCCCATTCGCGATGACGATGTATTACCTGCATTTCCTGACTCCTCGTACTGTGCACAATTCACCCGGGGGACAACGTAGCGCGAAAGAGAGCATACTATCCTGTAAAAGAAGGTCATATCAGGCAGCTTTTTAATAACAATTCTATATTTCTCATAGAATACGCGAAAGAAAAGGAATACTTTAGTATCGCCATGGAACATATGGATGGATATGGAAATTCCCAGCCTGCGGACGTGGGTAATTTTTTACCTGATCTCCTTTGTTGTCCTCCTGTGGGCGGCATTTTTAACGGTAAACGGCACGATGCTCTGGGTAAGTATGACGCTTGTAATTGTGGTTGTTGGTGTCAACTTTGTCACGGTCTATAACCAGATTAAAATCCAGACGTCTCGTAAAGCCATCCAGTCCGAACTGACAAAAAACATAGGGAAAAATACCAACAATGAACCGGACGACCGCCCGCAGCACTGATACCGTAAAAATTGTTGGTTAGTCTTTTTTTGTATAGATTTTCTGGATGGAATTGACCGGGGTAAAAAGCCCGTCTACCTCGCGGCCGAGATATTCGGTTTTACCCATCACATAGTACCCGCCAGGCACGAGCGCCGCATGAAACATCCGTGCAAGCTCGTCTTTCTGTTTTTCAGTAAAGTAAATAGTCACATTCCGGCAGCTGATCATATCGAGGAACCGGGAGACCGGCTGACCGCTCATGAGGTCGTGGGGACGGAACCGGATCAGTTCCTGGAGATGGGGTTTTACCTGGTAATTCCCGTCAGGCAGCTTGGTAAAGTGCCGGTGAATCTGTGTCTCGGAAAGTTTCGCCATTGATTTTTCCGGGTAGATCCCCTCTTTTGCTTTTTTCAGCACGACTTCATCGATATCGGTTGCAAAGATTTGACCTGAAAGTGTTTTGTTGGCGGTCATAATATCGTGGAGGATCATTGCCATGGAGTACGGTTCTTCACCCGTCGAACAACCGGCACACCAGATGCGGATCGTCTTTCTGCCGTGAAACAGTGCGGGAAGTACCTCCTTTTTGACGAGATCGTACACATCTGTATCCCGGAAAAATTCGGTCACGTTGATCGTGAGTGCATTCCTTAATGGCTCGAGTTCCGGCGTGTGTTCATGGAGGTACCTCAGGTATTCTTCGTACGTTGTAGTGCCCGTTGAACGCATGCGGGAGAGCAGGCGCCGCTTGATATAATCCTCCTTGTAATTGGAACACTGGATTTTGAGAGTCTGCTCGATATACCGCTTCAGAGCGGAAAAACCGTCATCTTTTGTTGTTATCATTGAGTACTCCATATATTCGGGATAGCGGCAAAATAAACGATAAAAAGGATTTTCTCACACACTCCTTTTACATTGGCACACCGCTAAACCCCTGTCAGGTATGGAACTCCTCCATCATCACCCGGCAGCGCTCTGCCATCGATGAGAGTTCCGCAGAGGCGCTTGCGATCTCTTCGGTCGAGGCACTGGTCTCCTCGGCAAGCGCAGCCATGTCTTCCATGCGCTCCTGATTGTCCTGGGTAGAGGTCTTTACCGATTCGATGCCTGACATCAGGCCTGAAGTGGCCTGTGCCTGGCTTTCGGTTGCCTTTGTGATCTCATTGACCCCTCTGGATACCACGTTTGCTTCCGATGTAATCTCGTTGAGGGCCTCAACTGTCATGTTCACGCTCTCAATACCAGCCTTGATCTCGTCAAACGAGTTCTGGATGGATGAGGCAGTGGCCTCACTCTTTGCCTGGATAGATTTAATGAGGGTCTCGATCTGGCTGCTGGCCTTCTTTGATTCCCCGGCAAGGTTCTTTACTTCTCCTGCAACAACGGCAAACCCGCGCCCGTGCTCCCCAGCCCGGGCCGCTTCGATCGCAGCGTTTAATGCGAGCAGGTTGGTCTGGTTTGCAATATCGGTGATCAGGTTGACGATCTTTGAGATCTGGTGCATCTGCTCGTTTAAGGCGGTGATATCATTGACGCTCCGCTGGGATATCTTCTCAACGGCCTGCATCTTGTCAGTTGCCGTTTTCCCGATACCGGCGGCGCGAACACCCTCCTGTGCAGCCTTCTCCGCATGGGTCATGACATCCTGGGATGTGCTTGCGATCTCTTCGATGGAAGCTGAAATGTCGGATATGACTCCCGATATTTTTTCAACACCGGTAAGCTGTGTTTTTGCATTATCCGTTGCTTTCTGGGAGGAGATTGCCACCTGTTCGGTCGCTTTTGCGATCTCATCCGAACTTTTGATCGTGTCCTGAATGGTTTCATCCAGTTTCCGGATGGCCTGCATAAGTTCGACAATAACGGTATGGATTGCTACAACAGATGTGTTATAATCTGTCTTGAGCCGCACAAGAGGATCTGCATCATCGATGCTGAGCTGGTAGGTGAGATCCCCGCCGGCAATCTTTGTAAGGCCGGTCTGGAGTTCTGCCGCACTTGCAGATAACAACTCCGCGCCGGCCTTTGCCTCATCCATCATTGCCTGGATTTTCTTTTCCTGTTCGCGCCGGGCGGTAATATCAACATAGACACACAGGATCGTGGAGATGTTTTGCTGCGCATCCAGCATGGGGATGCCGTACTGGTCAAGAATACGAACTCCGGTCGGGAATTCTATCGTGATCTCCCCGAAACTCCGCTTCTTTTCGGTGAGCACTTTTTTGAGGCCTTCACCCGTCTGTGAAATGATCCTGAATTCCCTTGCGTTCATGCCAATCAGTTTGTCTTTTGAAAGGCCGGTAAGGGACATATATGCCGCATTTGCCATGATGATCTTGAAAGCATGATCCATAAGCATAATCGGCATCGGGTTCTGCATAACGATCGTATCGGAACGCTTTTTGAGAGATGCTGCCTCTTCCATCTTCTTTGCGAGGTTCTGCTGGCTGGTGCGCTCTTCGGTTACATCATTATACACCAGAAGAATGTGGTCGATCTCGTTTTTGTTATCAAGTAACGGCATCACGTACTGTTCGAGAATATGGGTGCCGCTCGGGAGCTCCACGGTAACCTCGCCGAACGCCCGGCGCTTGGTCTGGATCGCCACCTTGGCCCCCTCGCCTTTCTGTTCAAGGATTTTGACTTCGCGCAGGCTCAAACCCACAATCTTATCCTGTGCATATCCGCTCATCTGTGTATAGGCCGTATTTGCCGTGATAATTGTAAAGGAGCGATCCGTCATCAGGATCGGCATCGGGTTCTCCCGGACTATCGTCTCGGACATACGCCGGGCGGCAACGACCTCGTCCATCTCTTTTTTCTCTTTGGTGATATCGTTGTATATCACAAGGATACTCTCAATGGTGCCCTGATGACCGGGTATGGGAATGCCGTACTGCCGGAGCCGGCGGATTCCCCCGGGGAATTCCACGACAACTTCTCCGGTGGAGCGTGTCCCGGTCTCCAGGGCCTGCTTTAATCCCGTCCCCGTCTGTTCGAGGATCTTGAAATCCCGCAGCGACATAGTGAGCAGCTGCCTTTTTTCGATTCCGCTGAGCGTGACATACGCATTGTTTACTACCCGGATTTTAAAACCGGTATCGACAAGTACGATCGGCATCGGGTTCTGCTGGACGATCGTCTCCGATCTTGCCTTGAGCCTTTCAATTTCTTCATTATTTTTGTGTTTTGCGGTAAGATCATCGTAGAGGAGGACAAGAGACGTGACCGTTTCTGCGCTGTCAAGCACCGGGATGCAGTACTGCTCAAGGGTATGCACCCCCGAAGGGAACGTAATGGTAAGTTCTCCGACAGCGCGCCGTTTCTTTTCGAGTGCGACCTTTGCTCCTTCCCCGGAACGCCCGGTGATGGCAAAATTATGAATATTTGTCCTGATGATCTCGCTTTCGGGAATCCCGCTCATCGTGAGGTATGCGGCATTGGCTTCAACAATATCAAATGAAGGCGTAGCAATAAGCATGGGCACCGGGTTGTTCTTCTCCATGAACTCAAGCCGCCGTTCGAGTACGTCAATTTTCTTCACGTACTCCTCAACACCTGATGCAGACTCTCCCGCAGGTGCCGGGATACCCGACGCTGCGGTTTCCATCTGCAAAAGAGCGGCATTGACGGCGTCTACCAGCGTCGCATATTCGCTTCCGAAATGTGATGCATCAAGGGGCTTGACTTCTTTTTTTGCAGCGGCGCCTTTAAGTGCAAGGGCAAGATCCTCGTTCAGCTGCCGTACGTGCTGCGCGATCTCATCCGGAGAACTCCGTCCTGCTGAAGCAGGAGCTCCGATAAATAATGCCTTTCGTCCCGGTCGTTGTTCCGTCATACGTATCCCTCTCTTAAGCAATCTCTTAAAATGTTCACTCCGCCTCGTGCATGATGCCCGTGGCCGGGCCGCCTTTTGACCGGTCAGCCAGATCTGCAAGCACTTTTTCCATATCAAGCCAGATGA
>JBAZHU010000076.1:0-7223 GCA_041652215.1 Methanoregula sp.
CCGATATATATTTGAGATACGCAACCTTTCGTGGTGAGAGTTCCAGGCCGTCCCGGAGTTCCATGATTATAATCTGGATACGGTGGACGAAAAAGATTTGGTATACACTCAAGTTTTATTTAAAAATCAGGCCATGATCGTATTCATGAACCAGGTAATCGGGTCACGGTGATTACAACCAGAAACAAGTTTTATTTACTTTAAGCAAGTACAATTGGGAAGGAATGTCATGCATATCATGGAAGGATTCTTACCCTGGCAATGGTGTCTCGTGTGGTGGCTTATTGCCCTGCCGTTTCTCATTGTGGGAGTTATCGAACTCAGATCTCTGCTGCGTAAAGACCGGGAATATCTCCCGCTGCTTGGCGTGTGCGGGGCATTCATCTTCATATTGTCCGCACTCAAACTGCCTTCAGTAACCGGCAGTTGTTCCCACCCGACCGGTACCGGGCTCTCGGTCATGTGCTTCAAGCCCTGCATTACTGCGGTAATTGGTTTTGTTGTGCTGCTGTTCCAGGCGCTCCTGCTTGCTCACGGCGGGTTATCCACGCTCGGAGCCAACATGGTCTCGATGGCGATAGGGGGGCCCCTTGTGGGATATTGCGTATACAAACTCATGAAAAACACGTCGGTTAATATTTTCGTGACGGTGTTCTGCGTTGCGGCAGTCGCGGATATTGTCACGTACATCATCACATCATTCGAACTTGCTCTCGCGTATCCGGCCGCAGTCGGGGGAATTGTCGCTTCGTTTTCAGCATTCTTCGTGATATTTGCGGTCACCCAAATCCCGCTCTCTATCCTCGAAGGACTTGTTCTTGCGCTGGTCTTCAAGTATATCATCCAGCTCAAACCGGACCTTATCGAGAAACTGAATGTATTCTCAAAAGAGCAGATTGAAAAAGCGCTCGGGACTTCTGACCCTGCCCCCTCGGAAAAGGTGTAAATATATGTTCGAGCACAGGAAACTGGAGATACTCACGCTGATAGGTCTCTTCGCGTTCGTGATCCTCTTCATGATTGTCAGCGGTCAAACAGGCCATGAATTTGCCGGGTCTGACGATGTCGGATCGGAAAAGATTGCAGAACTGACCGGAAAACCGGTTGACTCGTTCACACCTGTCATTCCCCAGTATGAGCCGCCAAGCGGCGAGATAGAATCGACCCTCTTTGCTTTACAGGCAACATTTGGGGGCGTTATCGTTGGACTGGTGATCGGGTATTGGTATGGTCAGAAAAAACGTCCAAGCATATCCTGATCGCACATGTTCGAAACATTGCTGGATGATGTCGCACAGAAAAATACCTTCCGTCACATCCACCCGGGAACCAAGATCCTTTTAGGACTTGGTTCCCTTTTGATCTGCCTTGTATCCCCTGCCCCGGTTGTTCCCCTGGTTTCGGGAATTATACTCACCATCGTGCTCTTAGTTCCGGCTCGCATATCCCCGGTTGTGTACGGGGAGCTCCTTATTGCCCCGGCGGTTTTTACGGCTTTTAGTATTGTTGTTCTTTTATTCATGCTGGGCAGTGGTACGGTCATCTGGCAGTTTTCCCCGGCCTCGTGGATCAATCTCACGATAACGGATGGGGCAGTCAGGCAGTCCACTCTTGTACTCTGCCGGGTGTTTGGGTGTACGACCTCGCTTTTCTTTATTGCGCTGACAACTCCCATGACGGATCTCTTCAATCTCATGAAACGGTGCAGGATTCCTCTGGAACTTATAGACCTGATGATGATAATGTACCGGTATATTTTTATCATCTACAAGCAGGCCCATGAGATCTGGGAAGCACAGGTCATGCGTCTAGGCTACAGCAGGAAAAAAGAGGGGATCCATTCGCTTTCGATGTTATTCGGCATGCTTTTTATCTCCAGCTGGACTGCGGGAGAAGATATGATTCATGCCATGGACGCTCGATGTTATAACGGGATATTCCCGTCACTGGACCAGGCAGAACCTATAAGGATCCGGTCGCTTTTACCAGTGATACTTTACCTGACCTTCCTGGGGGGAGTTCTTCTGGTTACGATAAAAGGGGTTACGATGCCATTATGAGTATCATTCTTGAAGCACGGGATATCAGGTACCGGTACCCGAGGGGGCCGGAGGCAATCAGCGGGATTAGTTTCCATATCCGTCGGGGGGAGAAAATCGCTCTCGTGGGACCTAACGGGGCGGGTAAATCCACACTGTTACAGATGTTCAACGGCATGATCCGTCCGGATTCGGGTATGATACTGTTTGACAATAAACCGATCCTGTACGATACGCCGTCTCTCCGCCACATCCGCCAGCGTGTCGGATACGTATTGCAGAACGCGGATCGCCAGATCATTGCCCCGACGGTCTGGCAGGATGTGGCGTTTGGTCCTGCAAACCTCGGATATGATGAGCAGACTATCAGAAACGCCGTTGTGGATGCCCTCCGGCATGTTGGACTGGAAGGGTTTGACCGCCGCCCGCCGCATCATCTATCAGGGGGGGAGAAAAAACGCGTTGCAATTGCGGGTGTACTGGCAATGGACCCGGATGTACTGGTATTCGATGAGCCCACGAGCGATCTGGATCCCTCCGGTTCGGAAGATATCATGGAACTCCTGGACGAACTTAACCATGAGGGAAAGACCGTGATCATCTCTACGCATGACGTGGAACTCGCCTATCCCTGGGCAGATCGTGCGATCCTCATTCTTGACGGCAGGATCCTTGAAGAGGATAAGCCGGAGGTAGCATTCGGAAACATCGAACACGTCCGTATGGCGCACCTTTCGGTCCCGACCCTGCTTGAGTTGTCCATGGAACTCGGTCAACGCGGGTATGATCAACCGGACAGGAAGCCGCACAGTGTTCTTGACATGGTAGAAATTATCGAGAACCTGCTCCACGGTTCATCCTGGAACCATAAACCGGGCACAATCACGGTCTGCAATGTCGATGAGGAGCAGGATACATCCATTTCCTCTTATGTGACCTCCCGGGAGAACATGGCGGTCGGGACCATGGGCACCCGTGCGAAACAACGCGCTCTTCAGGAACAGCTGACCGTTGAATTCACGTATGGTGTGATCGACAAATGCATCCTGCGGGCATTGCGGGGGCAGGACTCCCTTATCCTGACAACGGGAAGCATGGCAGGACGTGTGGTGACCAGAGTTGATGCATACGGTAAAGAGAGCGGGAATATCATTAGAGTACACCCCTTCGGGTCATCTGGTCAGCCCTCCTCCACATGCAATGTAAACGGGAAAACTGAGTAGCACGACATCCGGCTACTGGGACAATACTCACAACAATGAGTTTAATTACAATCACGCTTACAAGAGCTGCCTTGGGAAATTCCCCCAATTCAGCATTGTAGATCAATAATTAAGCCTATCGAAAAGGAGGCGCAACCTGCTTTGACAATGTCTGAGATCGCGCCATTCCCCCCCTTGAAATCATTCAGGCACTCTTCGATAAATGTTTGCGTTCACCGGGGAATCTGCGATATCACTCCACTTCAAGCCGGGCAGGTACCAGACCGGTGAGAAAAGATTTACACTTTTTTCATTTTACCGGTAATTATTCCATCCGGCCATTGGATGATTAAAGAGTGCATAAATCTCATTTGCAGAATGTTAACGAGCGAAGCACGAACTGTCAGAATAATGCAGGTTCTGTAAAAGCAAAAAAAAAATCCTCGTTACATGATACTTTCAAGTTTCTGTTCGAGAATTTCAAGACCCTTCTTGATATCTTCAAGGTTTTTGCCACCGGTGAGAATAAGTTTTCCTGAAGAAAAGATAAGAACGACAATTTTAGGATCCTTAATCCGGTATACAAGCCCGGGAAACTGTTCGGGTTCGTACTCAATGTTTTCGACATTGAGCGTGACAACAACCTTGTTGAGATTAATGTATTTGCCGAGATCGTACGAACAGACCATATTGGTGATCGCAACGGTGGGCACTTTGAGGGTGTCAATACCCGCCTCATTTAATGATTTAATTATGACAGCAAGGCCATCAGTAAGCGCTTTATTGTTATGGCTGCCGGTAACCACTATCTTGCCCGAAGAAAAGATCAGGGAGGTAATCTTGGGGTCGTAGATATGATATACCGCACCGGGAAACCGCTTCTTGTTGAGTTCGCAGTTCTTCAACTTATTTGACAACTCAACAAGATCAATGGATTTAGCAATGGCACCGGACGCAACAATATTCTCAATCTTCAGGGATTCGTACTTCTTATCGGCCATCTTCTATTCTATGCTTTTCTCCGAAGCATAATACTGATGGACAACCTTTATGTCTAGATCTTTATCTGTTTCAACATTATCCGGGCGGACATTCATAGTGGCGCAAAATTCTCATAATTCTAACCTGTCCCCACTTCATACATTACCAAATACCATGTGATCCATTGAGGGAACCGGCAGAAAAATGAGAGATTGGGATTAATCACTCATAGGGGATCCCTTTTTCTCACAGTTCATGGACAGATCGTTTGGTTCCTGCCGCAAAAGGCCGCAGGTCTAATGAGCGCCACCGTATTTCAGTATTTTAATAAATGGAGTTACAACTTTTTCTTGTCCACAAATCATTACCTGAATTCACCGGGCTGCAACTGCATCAATAATATCGGATAGTCTCCGGTGCTGCCTACGGTAAAGAGCGGTTACTTTAAAATTTGAACCTGATATAAAGGAGATAATAACCGGGATACGGGAAAGTTCCGGCATTAGTACGGTAACTGATGATCGCATTCACTCACTTGAAAAGACGGGTGATGAGACGGGAAACTCATGAATGGACTCACGCAGGAACTCCAGGAGATCAAGTCCCTTGACCGGGAGAAATCCCGGCAGACCGGGGGTACTACCATCAGCATCTTAAAAACGATGCAGCCGGCCAGGCCGGCCCGGTGCACGAAACGGAAATAATGCGAACCGGCCCCAGGTATGGAGGGGGTCTGTATTAGAAGCAAAGGTTGCCGCACGGCAGATGTTGAACATCAGGTACTGATAGACCCCTCGGCGAACCGGATTGTGCAGACCGATGGGACAAAAAACCTGAACCCCTGCGCGGGAACTACCCCGTAATGGTGGTTGTCGGAGACTATCTCCAAAAAAGGCATCTCTGCCAAAGTCCGTCAGAGCAAATTCATTTAAAATCGGGTTAAAAAGACAAATCCGATGCAGCAAAGGATCAAGGACAACGAGAAGCCGGATCTGTGCATATCGCTGAATCAGTAGGGGATAATTCTACCCCAAAGATTATCGCGTGCGATCCCGATCTTTTAGAAAGAGGGTTGCAGTCTTTCCCGGATGTTTTCGGTAAGGGCACTTATACCGTCCCGATTAACACTTAATTTTTAACAAAATAAGGTTTTTAATCAGTTCATACCCGTTCCTGCAAATTACATAAAATACGTGCAAATTCCTGCAATTTTTGTATTAAACCGAATATTCTGGCCTTGTCCCAAACCGAAACATTTTATAATGATATGGCAATTATGGATCATGGCAGCAGAAAGAACGGTCCTTTTCGGGGAATGGGTATTCCCGTCAAGAGACGGTACTGACAGGGAGGTGTCCTGGTGGATTATCCTCTTCTCGATCGTTCTTGCAGTCCTGTTTATGATTGATATCCTGTCTACTCAGGTTATCCTTGGGATGGGGGGTGTCGAACTGAACCCGGTGATGGTCGGGATTGTCACCACCCCGCTTCTGCATGTTCTCCTCAAATCCGGGATACTCATGGTGGTTATTCCCGTAGCCCTGATTGCTGAGGCCCGGGTGAGGGGATCTGGTGTGGCGCTCTATGTGATTCTAATCGCCATGTACACCACAGTCATCATTAACAACGCTGTTGTACTCATTCCCCATATCGTACGACCGTTTACCGGATAATCGCCCGGGAATCTCGTATGCTTTCCTGCGGCTCTTCCCTGATCTCCCTCACCGTAAAGTCAGATCCTGTGTATCAACGCACAGGAATAATCATTTGGGACTGCTGTAACCTTGGGGAGTATTTGCCGAGCTGATCACGTACTCCTGCCATAGTTGGATTAAACGCCCGGGTCACTCCAGACCTGAAGTTTACCTGTGTAATACAGGAAGGCACAAGACTGGGTAAGAAAAAGAAAAGGGGTTATGCTTTTTTCTCAACCAGTTCGACTTCGATGCCGCCGATCTTGCTGGCAAAAATGTTGTACAGGAATGCCATGATCGCACCGCAGATAAAAGCCATGATGGCAAAGATGATGGGAAAGACAATGATAGCGAGCAATCCAAGGGTCGTCGCGCCCGGCATGTTGAATGAGGCTCCGATTGCGGTACCCATGATGGCAAACAGCACACCGTAGATAAGGCCGAACACAATACCGAACAGCGAATGGATCTTCGCCCATGAAATAATATCAACACTCTTGATGACTGTCATGTAGTACACCTTGTGAACCGGTGTGCGGGAAAGGGTAAAAAGTCTTTTGAAGTGTAATCTGTGCCAAATTTCCGGTTTTTCTGATGACGGAACCGGTCGCCCCTGGTAAATCCACACGGGCTTTGATCGTTCATATATTTAAGGTCGGTTTTTCAATATAACACGCAAATATCTGAAAAAGGAACGTGATTTCATGGCCGGACAACAGGGATTCGTGCAGAGACAGAGAACAAAAAAAGCATGTCATACCTATGCATTTGCACAGCGGATGCAGAAGACCCCCAAATCGTTCATCCGTGAGATCCTCAAAGTAACGGAAAATCCCGGCATTATCTCGTTTGCCGGCGGCCTGCCAAATCCTGATCTTATCGATGTCGATGGCATTGCACAGGCCGCCGCAAAGGTCCTTTGCGAGGATGGTAAGACCGCCCTCCAGTACTCGACAACCGAAGGGTATTTTCCGCTCCGCCAATTTATTGCAGACCGGTACAAAAAACGGCTGGACCTTGATGTCTCCCCCGACGAGATTCTCATTACCAACGGTTCGCAGCAGTGTCTCGATCTTATCGGCAAGATTCTGATCGATCCCGGCGACCGTGTCGCCATCGAACGCCCGGGGTACCTGGGGGCAATCCAGGTTTTCTCCCTCTACGAGCCGGCCTTTGTGCCAGTCGAACTACGGCCGGAGGGGCCGGACCTTGCTGCCTTTGAAATGGCAGTTGCCCGAGACTCGGTGAAACTCTTCTACGGGATCCCGAATTCCCAGAACCCTTCCGGGATCACGTACTCGAAAGAG
>JBAZHU010000077.1:0-7219 GCA_041652215.1 Methanoregula sp.
GGTTGAACGGGATCTGGGCCGGGATCTTCTCCCCTTCGCACCCCCTCCAGCTCGCAAGGATCGGAAGGGGGAGGCCAAAGGTCACCGTGAGGGAAAGGATCGCGTTGAGCATGTTCCCGAGGCCCGAACTCTGGAGGGCAATGGCCGGGCGGGCGCCGGCAAGGTACGCTCCCGCCGATATACCCACCCCGTCCTCTTCCCGGGTCAGGCCGATGTGCCGGAATTCCGAGGGCAGTCTGAAAAAAAGCCCTTTTGCACGGTCGCAGGGAACCGAGCTGACGAGATCGATCCCCTGTTTTTTGAGTTCGCCGATGATCTGGTCTTCATCCATAGTGCGCCACCCATCCTTTGAGTTCTGTAATAAGCCCGTCGCATGCCCCGCCGGGGGTTGCCGATGCAGATGATTCGAGAGGATAAAGGGTGTAATCTTCCCGTATCCGGTCGTATCCCCCACCCGTGATGTTGAGGAGGATCAGATCATCACTCCCAATGGCCCCGGCCTCCGCTGCCTGCACGAGAGCCGCCGTGGCAACCGCCGCTGCCGGGTCGGGATCTATCCCCTCGGTATCGCGGAGGAGCTGCGCCGCCTTTCTCCCCTCCTCGTTCGATACCGGGTACATGCACCCGTTTGTCTCCTGCAGGGCGTCGTAGAGCCCTCCCGCGATGGCGTAGGGGGGGTTGCGGTTGGTAAGTACCGGGGACATGACTGCCTGTACGGCATTGGACGCATCCGGCATATCAAGTTCCGGGTCGATCATGCGGCGGCGCTGCTGCCAGGCCGAAACCATCGGGGTGAACGGCTCGTTCTGGGCACAGTGGAGACGGGGGAGCGCCGTCCCGTATCTCCCGTCGCCGATAAGCCGGAGCGCCGCCTCCCATGCGGCTATCGCCCCGGTCCCGCTCCCGACCGCCTGGAAATAGTGATCAGGGATCCGGCCGAGGGTGACTGCTGCGTCGAGCATCACCGTTCCCATGCCGTCCCGGCGTGCAACGTTTTTTGCCCCGCCTTCGGGCACGCACCCGGGAACCGCAGTAAGCACGTTGCTGACCGTAATTGCATCCGTATAATCCCCTTTGACCGCGACAAGGAAGACATCGTGGGCGGGCGTCGTCGTCCAGAGCCGGGGGATGGCATCCTCCGGGACGACCACGACCACCGGCTTTTTGTACTGCGCGGAGATCCCGGCAAAGGCCCGTCCGGTGTTTCCCGCGGATGCGATCACCGGGATTTTTCCGCCGAGTTCGGAAAGCCGTTGCATGGTGGGCAGGGCTTCGAGCTCCTTGAACGAGCCGGTTTCAAGGGATGCATGGTGATCTGGAGAGTAACCGGAGAACGAGATGGCAAGACGGGAGAGTCCCAGCTCGCGGGCAAGGCCGGTGGCTGCAAACGTCACCGGGCCACCTGATGGCAGCAGCGGGCGGGAGACCGGCAGCCAGCAGAGGTACCGGAAGATCCCGCTGTGAGGGGAAAGGTGCAGCCTGCGCCGGCTGTATTCGGTACGCAGCAGGGCATCGTGGCCGTTCGGGCAGGAAAGGGCGGAAACATCAGGGATAAACTCCCCCCCGCCGACGCACCGGAGCCGGTATTTCGGGATCATGGGACCCTCACAGGATACGGATATCCTCGACTCTCACGTGGACGCCGTCTTTTTTCTTTAAGACCATGTTCACGAGCGCGGTATGGGCGAGATCCATCATGCAGTAACCGGGCAGGAACCGCTGCCTGATTCCAAGCGTCGGCGGGCGGAGGATCGTCTCGGCAAGACCCTCGAAGGCATGGACATGGTATGCCTGCACATCGAACGCCTTCTCCTTTCGTGCCACAAGCGGGCCGACCGTGTGGCATTCGAGCACTCCCGTAACCGGGTTTGCGGAAAGCACGCGGAGCGCGTGGTAAACCGGACAGCCGGGACCGGCGGGACGGCCGGTCACGAGTGCCCCGGGGCGGATGTCCCACTTTTCGACGAGATCTGCCCGGAACGGCACGATGAACTTTCGTGCCGAAGGCTCGCCGGGAAACGCCCGGATGACAAAATCGTATTTTGCACCGGTCACATCGGTCCCGGAGTACCGGGCATGATCCGGTGTGGCACACTGTTCCACGGCATAAAACGGGCAGTCGGACTCGGCTTTGGCACCCTTTTTTACCGCCATTGCGAACTCTTTGCAACTGGCTGTGCCGCACGAGCCGCAGTCCTTGCCGGGGGGAACCCATGCCATGGGTTAGTCCCCCCGGTAGAGGTTGTCAGCCTCCGCGAGCGGACGGATCACGCCGAAGTGGTGCTGCCACCCAATGTCTTTCCTGCCGATACAGATGGTGCAGACCCCAAGCGGAGGTGTGCCCCGCAATGTGATGGTCTCTGCATCGCTGATATCGGGGTATCTGCTGATCGCCTGGAGCAGGTACCGGAGACCCGTGCCCTGCACGGCGTTGGTCTCGATGATATCGATCTTCGGGACCACGCTCCGTATGCATTCCCGGAACACCTCTTTTTCCGCCTGCGAGACAAGGTCGGTCTTGGTGACGACCGCCGCATCGGCAAGGGCGATCAAGGGCGCCATCTTCAGGGGCGAGTTGCTTCCTGATACAGCGGGAAGGACCGCGATGCCGAACGCCTGCGTGGTGTACGGGGTGCACCGGAGGCAGAGCCCGGCGCTCTCGATAATAAGCATGCCGGCCCCGAGACCCTCAGCCCACGCAATCGCGTCCCTGAGCACCATGATGCCCATATGGTCGGGGCACAGGTCGCCGGAGTAGACCTTCCGGGTGGGAATTTGGAATTCTTCGTGGAGCTCCTCATCCTCGAATGCCTTCACGACATCGATCTTAAGGTATGCGGGCTTGTCGGCCTTGACAAATTTTTTGATGATCTGGCGGATGACCGCAGTCTTGCCGGCACTGGGCGGGCCGGCGACCATGACGAGTTTCATGCCGGCACACCTGCCTTCTTTGGGGATAAGGGAGCCGGATCGGAATCACCGATCAGCTCCCCGCCCCGGATCTTCTCCCGGAGGTCCCAGAGGAACGCATCCATGCCGGACACGGTACCGATAATATCGCGTTCGCGGTTCCCCGGTTCGAGCACCACGGCCACCGCCCCGTTCTTCATGACGATCCGCCGGTCGGTAATAAGTGCGAGATACGGGTCGTGCGTGACGAAGATCACTGCTTTCCTGTATTCCTTCAGGCAGGTGATGACCCGTTCCTTGTTGATGCCGGCGTTCTCTATCTCATCAAGAAGAAGGATCGGAGTCTGGCCGATCAGGATCGCATCGGCAATCAGGAGCGACCGGGTCTGTCCACCTGATAGCGCGGTCATCCGCAGGGATTCCGCGATCTTCTCACCGGTAAACTCGTTTGCGAGCGCTATGGTGCGGGCGATCAGGTGCTCTGCACGGGTGTCCCGCGCCTGGATGTGGAGGGCGAGAAACCGGGTGACCGTGAGGTCAGCGATGACCCGGGTGCTCTGGGTAATGAGCGCGATGGGTTTTTTGGCCGGGTCGCGCACGAGATCTTCCGGGGGTTCCTCACCGTTGACAAGGATGCTGCGTCCGGTGGCCGTATCGTCCTGCGCAAGGACCTCGATATCGTTGATGAACGCTGATTTCCCCGAGCCGGTCGGCCCCACGATCGAGAGGGTATCGCCCGGCCGGATCACGATCCGGTCGAATCCCTCCTTTTTCCCGTCGCGGCTGGTCCCGGGGAGGATGGTAATTTCGTACGTCTGAATACTGCTCATGACAGGATCATGGGCAGGGTTGTTCAAATATATTTCCTAAAGTGCAAAAATTTTTTCCTTATAGTAATAATTATAATCTGAAAAATACCACATAAAGGTTAATATGTTCTCAAAACGGATTTTCGAGATCGATTTCACTACCGCGCTCAATGACGAGCTGGAACGCAGGAACATGACGGTCAGGGAACTCTCGGAACAGACCGGCATCCCGGTCTCGACACTGTACAAGGTGACGCTGGGGGAGCGGGACCCCCGGCTCTCGACCGTGAAAAAGATCGTATCCGTCCTTGAGCCGGAGCGCCACCGGTTTATCGCGGTCATCGCGGCGAAGTTTTTGCTCGATTCCGTTGAGACCCGGGAGGTGGAATCTGCGGGGCAGAAATTTGCCATTCGGGGGTACTCCGCCCACTCCCTCGACGAATGCATTGTCGCAGCGGCCCGGGCGGAAAAGGACGGGGCCTGCGGGATCATCTGCGCCCCGATCCTCGCCTCGATCGTGGAGAAGATCGTGGATGTGCCGGTCGGGATGCTCCGCCCCGAACTCTCCTGCGTGGACGAAGCAATCAGCGCGGTGCTCAAAAAGATCGGGTGACGTATGGTGCAGGACACGATCCGGATCGGCCACCTCTCGACCATGTATCACACCGCGTTCCTGCTCCGGGGCTCGGGCCTGCTCGCGGATCAGGGCATCTCTGCCACGTGGACGCTCTTTCCATCGGGGCCCGATATCATCAGCGCGATGCAGGCAGGCACGCTCGATCTCGGGTACATCGGCCTTCCCCCGGTCATCATCGGGATCGACCGGGGGCTCAGGCTCGCCTGCATCGCGGGAGGCCATATAGAGGGGACGGTCATAATCGCGGGCGGCACGACCCGCACCCTTGCGGAGTCCGGCAGCATGCAGGAGTATCTGGCGCAGTTTGCCGGAAAAACGGTCGGGACACCCCCGAAGGGATCCATCCATGATGTGATCTTCAGAGAACTGCTCCGGGAGTACGGGAGAACAGATGTTTCCGTGAAAAACTATCCCTGGGCGGACTTTCTTCCCGACGCATTATCTTCAGGTGAGATCGCTGCTGCCGCAGGGACACCGGCGCTCGCGGTGACGGCACGCCGCTACGGAAGGGGCCGGCTCGCCGTACCGCCGGACCGCCTCTGGCCGTTTAACCCGAGTTACGGGATCGTCGTAATGAGGGAGATGCTCCAGAAACCCGACCGGCTCACCCGGTTTTTAATCGCCCACGAAGCGGCCTGCGAATGGATCCGCCGCGATCCTGCGGCCTGTGCCCGGATCGTGGCAAAAACGACCGGCATGGTTGACGAAGCATTCGTCCTTGAGACCTACCGGATCTCGCCGAAGTACTGCGCAGCGCTGCCACGGGAATACATTGCTTCCACGATGAAATTTGCCCGGACTTTGCAGGCGCTCGGCTACATCTCCCGCCCGGTCGGCAGGGACGAGATCTTCGAGCGGTCGCTGATCGAAGCGGTTCACAAAGGACCGCACCATTACGCCGCAGGGATCGCGGACAGTTAAGGTACCATTAAAAACGTCCCCGGCCGCAACCGGTACAGCGATCCGTGAGATAGTATTACCCGATAACCCGGTATGCACCCCGGGGTACTTTTATCGTAAAGCGTGCCCCTTTCCGGTACTCCCCGGTTTCCTGTATCCCGATCCGGGTGATGGCAAGGATCTCCCGTGTCAAAAAGAGGCCAAGGCCGGTATTCTTCCCGACACCCCGGGAGAAGATCCGCGTCTTCTCGTTCTCGGGGACTCCCACACCGTCATCCTCAAATGAGAGGAGGAGATCGGTCCCGTCCATAACACCAGAGAGCCTGACCTTCGTGACCCCTTCGCCGTACCGGAACGCATTATCGAACAGGTTGTAGAACACTTTTTCGAGCATCGGGTCCGCGTAGATCTCAAGATCCCCGGTCTCGCAGGTAAACGTAATGGTATTGATAAAGTGGGCATAGGCCCGGGCCGCCGTGTTCCCGACATGCTGCCAGACCGGGGCTTTGACGCCGAGATCGTCGTACGCCCGGGTAAACTCGATCTGGCTGCGGACTGCAAGCAGGGCTTTCTCCTGTTTTTCAAGAAATTCTCGTGTCGTGTCATCGATATCCCGGTCCCGGATGATTGCGTTATACCCGAGAAGCGCGGTGAGCGAGTTGAGCACGTCGTGCCGGGTCACCTCGATCATAAGGTTGAGCTTGACGTTTGCAATTCTCAAAGCGTCGTCAACCTGCTGGATGCCGGTCAGGTCCCGTACCGACAGGATCAGGACAGAACGACCCTTAAAAGTAAAGTAGGCAAGCGTGATGTCGGCGGGAAAAGCCACGCCGTCTTTTTTCCGGTGATACCGAAGAGCGACACGGGGCACCTGCCGGTCGAGGGTCTCCCGCGTCTTTTCCGGTTCGGCAGACAGGTTCAGGAGTGCCATCTGCATCATCTCTTCCCGGGAATACCCGTACAGCGCGGACGCCGCCGGGTTCAGATCGAGGATTACCTGGGTTTCTGCATCGACAAGGATGAGGGGATCGTTTTTCGCTTCAAAGACGTTCCGGTACTTTTCCTCGCTCTCTTTAAGAGCCCGGGTTGTCGCGAGGAGCCGAAGCTCTGCTTCTTTGCGCGGGGTGATGTTCTGGACAATCCCGATTATGCCCGTAATGACCCCGTCGTGATCGAAGAGAGGGGAGGCAATGCACCGCGCCCAGATCGTCTTCTTTTTTACGGTAAGTTCGAGCCGGGTATCGGGGGTTTCCAGTGTCTCCCCGGCAAGCGCACGTACGATCCTGGCGGGGAAATCGGTGTCCTTAAACACGGGGAACCGCTCGGTCAGCTTTTTACCAATGACATCTGCGGCCGGTATCCCGGTCAGGTCTTCCATATAGGAATTCCAGAGGGTAAACCGAAGGTTTGCATCATAGGCCGTAATCCCTTCCTGTGCATCGGTAATGACGCACCGTAAGAAGGCTTCCGAGGCTCGTATCCTGCTCTCGGCCTCTGCGAGCCGGCGCTCGCTCTTCGCGAGCTCGTTGTAGTTCTGGCGCAATTCTTCTTCGGTTGCGGTCAGCTGTTCGAACGCGGCGTGCAGCTCTTCGTGTTTCTGTTTCAGTTGTTCCTCGGCCGCTTTGCGGTCTGCAATCGGCCGGGTCGTGGTCACGATGCCGTTTATTCCCTCGACAACGGTAAGATTGGCGGCGACCGATTCGACCCAGAGATACGTGCCGTCGGCCTTTCGGATCCGGTATTCAGAGGGCACCCCGGGATTTGTTTTTGTATATACCATGGCAAGGTCGGCCCGGATACGGTCCTTGTCGTCAGGGTGGATATAGTCCATCGGGTCTTTTCCCGCAAGCGACCCGGGGGCATACCCGAGAATGTGTGACGACGAGGGCGAATCATAGGCAATTCTGCCGTTCTTATCGAGAACCCGGATGATATCGGATGCGTTCTGGAAGATCGCCCGGTA
>JBAZHU010000078.1:0-7204 GCA_041652215.1 Methanoregula sp.
GGAGGGCTGTGTCCCCTTCGCCAAGCGACCACATCCCGGCATCGGTACCGTTCCGGTAGGTAAAGATCAGGTTGCTCTCCGAACAGGTTTCATCGGTACTGTTTTTTACTTTTTTCTGCAGCAGAACGGTAAATTCATCGGTAGTGACATTCATGCATTCGGCCGTGATGTTGTTATAGCAGTACCGGCCGGTTACTGTACCGGCGGTCGTGAAGGTAACATACCGGTATTCCCGTTTTTCTACCTGGAATTCATCGTAAGGAACAGCGCATTTCAGCTGGCCTTTGATCGACCGGAAGATCGTGGTCATATTGTTCAGGAGCGGGGCATATCCTGCCTGATCCCGGGAGATCCAGGACTGCCTGCCGGTGCCGGGATCATATACTTCGAGGCAGGGCTTTTGGGGACTGCACCCGTTCGTTACCGGGCTGCTATTCTCCTGCCGTTCCGGCAAATTCGTTACCTCCGGGGAAGGCATGGGGCGGGCGGTGGTGTGATAATACAGTTCCAGACACTGAATGTCATAATACCGTCCGCGATATTCAAAAAGCGGCGGCTGGGGAAAACATTCAAACATCGTCTTTTTATCCCTGCATACCCGATGGACAAAATCATAATAGTGGCTGATATTTGCTTCAAAATCAGTAATTCCCCGGTACCCGTTTACCCAGCTTCCCGATGAATCGTACGCCTGCTGAAGCGTGGACCCAAGACCCGGAAAGGCATCCAGTTCGGCATCGGTAACCGGGATGAGTGTCCTGTTATGGACAAGGCTTATGTTTGCTTCCTGTACTTCACATTGTGCCAACAATTCCTGTTGAGGATTTTGCTGTTGAGGTCCCGAAAGCAGGAATATGCCGGAGAAAAGTATACCCCCGGTAACTCCCAGAATGACAATGAAACTGATAATTACGATCAGTTTTACTTTTTTTCGTATGAATTTCATGAGATCAAGTCCCTCTTGGCGGGAACAGATGCCGGTACATTGATTGCAAACGCACTGGCGTTCAGCACAATACGTACGGGTTCATTTCATCCTTTGATTTTACAAATGCATTTCGTATGTTTTATATATACTATTTCTAGCCGTTTCCTTTACACATATGCGGCAGAACTCCTAGAAAACCAAAAGCCCGATCCCAAACGACACGATATTCATGACAAGCGAACAGGCTGCCGCCCGCTTTGCATCAAGCCCGAGCAGCTGGTTAAGCACGCCTGCCTCCACAAGCACGACCAGCAGTTCGCCGATCAGCGGATAGTATGCCGCGTCCACGAACGGCGGCCACACGAACCAGAGGTACGGGAGTGTCAGCGCCGTGCAGAGTGCCCCGATACCAATAATCCTCCGGACCGGGATACCAGTATCGCGGAATACCAACCGGATAAGTGCGACGAGCACCGGGACTTCGGTTGTAATCGTTATCGCAAGTGCCAGCAGGAACTCTGTTTCGTACAGCATGTTAACCGATTGCCCCGGAATGTGGTGGGATCCTTGCGTAAAAGAGTTCTCCCGTAAAAAACCGGTGATGCCAGGGGATCATACGCTGCATCCCCTTCCAAGGAACCAGCCAAACCAGCAGGAGATCGAAGTAATGAAATCGGGATGCCCGGGAGGATCGGCCGGTGTCTGGTTACCTTCCGGAAGGGAAAATCTCAAAGAACAAACTTCGGATACCACGTTACCCCGGTCGTCAAGAATCAATGAGGAACTATTCAGTGTTTCCAGGTACTGGGCGCAGTCAAATTGTTGATCGATCGCATGCTGGCATTCAGTATATGCGGGGGTCGATACAATCCCATGAGTCTGGTTCAAGTAAATCTGGTCGCTTACATTATACTTTTTCTCATCGGCACGGTCAAACGTAATGAGATACTGATCGCACCGCTCTTTTTCCTGTTCCCGTTCCCGCGTACATGAATATGACCGGGAATTCATTCTGACATATTTTTTCCCGGACGCATCGTTAATCGCAGAGATATTCTCTCCCGCTGCAAAACACTCCGGGAACGGGGTATCCGCGTACCGGGGGATGACAAAATTTCCTGAACTGGTTTCCCCTTCAAGGGAACAATAATCGATTCTCATATCGCTTGTCGAGGGATGCAGTTCGAAGATACGGCACCCGTACCCCGGGCAGGTCGCAAAGAATGAGAATACAAGATCCTGCGTATACGTACCGGGAATCCTGTTGTCGCCAAGTGCGGTACAACCAATGTTCTCGCACCGGTACCCGTAACAATTTATTGTAAATCGAATGGATTCGTTGAAGGGGACATGATCCTTTTCAAAATAGACGTTCGTGAGCGTTGGCCGGTATACATTCGCACCGACATGTGCCGGAAGTGCGGAAATCAGGACGAGGCTTATGAGGATGATGAGCAGGAACCGTGATTTCATCAATGACATCCTCTCCCAGGCAGCCCGGTAAACCAGCAGGATATTTCATCGATTAGGGATCGTCCGGCCGGGACCGGGGTCAAATGGGAACCGGGAGTGGTTTCGTTCACGGCAGATATAGTGGATTTTGCCGGGAGTGCCGGTATATGCGCCACAGGAGATGGGGCCGGTGGCAGGGCAACCCGGAGGGTACAGAAATTCCCGATCGCGTGCCCCGCGGGATCGGTCTCAAGCGATGCAGGATCCACTGGCTCCAGGGGATATTCCGATTCGCAGTCTAGGCTTTCCCGATCGATCCGGGCGAGGCAGGAGATATATTCCGGTGTACGGA
This sequence comes from Methanoregula sp., assembly GCA_041652215.1. Classification (GTDB taxonomy): domain Archaea; phylum Halobacteriota; class Methanomicrobia; order Methanomicrobiales; family Methanospirillaceae; genus Methanoregula. The sequence continues at coordinate 2,733 of JBAZHU010000078.1, forward strand.
TCCAGTATGTGCCGTTGTCTGCAAACCACGAGACACCGGGAGTGTTTTCGATCGCATTCCATGTCGAGGGGATAAGATACCGGCTGCATACCTCAGTCCGGTTCTTCTTTGCATTATCGATGCAGCCCTGGTATTCTGACGGGTACCGGTAGTACGTGTTGTTCATTACGGCCTCGTACTGGCGGCGGTACGTACACTCCGGGATGGGACTTGCCGATACGTTGGGGATGAAAAACGGCGTACCGTTTGCCGTGCCGGTCATATCGCACCATGCGATGTGCCGGTGGTTCACGTAAAACGGTTCGTAGATCGCACAGCCGTATCCCGGGCAGGATGCAGAATAGGAAAAGACATCCTCAGCGTTATGGGGATCCCGTTCGCCATAGCCGGGCTCCGGGCTGCAGGCAGCGTCGCGGCAGACATACCCGTAACAACTGACAGAAAACGAGACCGACCCGTCAAACGGTTTTTCGTCCTGTTCAAAGTACATCGTTGTTTTTGTCGGGATGTATCCGTCAGCCATCGCTCCGGGCAGGAGAACAAAAATGATGCCTGCGAGGGCCGCAAGGTAAAATACAGTTTTCGGCCGCATGTCTGTCCGGGAACACCGCCCCTTTCGCGTATGAAATTCTCTGGGCCCTTATGGTATTTACGATCTCTCGCCCGTTCCTTTACCGTTTAAGGTCCCATAATCGTGACAGGGATCCGGCCACCATGTGTTATTTCACGGCCGGGGGATGTATCACATCCTGCCAGACCGGGCTTGAAAGGTTCGGGTAGGGGCCATTGCCTGAGGCAAAGAACCCGTTTGCGGTCTGCCAGCCGTGCGCATCCCCGGTATGGATCCAGGAGTACGTGTCTGCATAGTGATTCTGCCGCTGTTGTCCACCGGCTTCCCACCGGTTCATGACGAGAACCTGCGAATACACGTTCACCCATGCTGTCGGCGATGCGGAGTACTCGACATAGATCGGGACCTTCTGGTTGATCACGACGGCATGATATCTGATGAGTGTCGGATCTTTCGAGAAATCGGGCGTCGGGATTTTTCCGGAAAAGTTCACCTTCTGGAGGATGACAGACTCGTTTCCTAGAGGGGTAATCGTATCGGGATAGTCAAGCGGGGATGCGAGCACGGTCTTGTTCTCGTAAAAGAAAAAGAACTGCGTGCCGAAGGTCTCGTTCGGGTACATCCGGTCGGCGGTGACTTTCAGGTACAGCGGCTCCGTGTCGATCCCGGGCACCCGCCAGCCAGGATCCGCGCCCGGCGGGGATTGGACAAATTCTGATGAATAATTTCCCGATGCAAAATACTTCCCGGTCAGGACGAGCGACCCTGCCATGGGCGTGCCGTTCTTTTGCGGCAGCGGGAGATAGAACGTGACGTTATAGAGCGGCTCTGTGGAAATTATCTGGAGCTGGTAGTCGGTATTTGTGGAAAGAGCGCGGGGCGTGGGGTCGAAGATGCACCCTGCACAGGCAAGAGAAAGAGCGGTACAGAGCAGCAGGCAGAGCGCCGGGTGCCGTGGTGTTCCCACCATGAAGGGATTGTCGATCGCACAAGGTGATAAAAATGGTGAATTGATCTCAGATCCGGGTAGTTGTTCTCACTTTTTTGGCAAAACACCGGATCATAATCCTCAAGACCCCCGCCCCACACATATTCTTTCATGGACACCGACCGGCTCGGCATCATTATCACGGCAGTCTGCCTGATCTTCCTCTTCTTTGCTGTCCCCATGTCCGGCCTGTTAAACAACGGTACCACGGTCGTGCCGGCAACGGATGCAGATCTCTCGGGGCCCAATACCGATACATCGGGTGCGGATGCAGAGGTCACATTCTGGGAGCTTCCGCCCCGGGTAATGCTGGAATCTGTCGTATTCTCTCTTTCGCCGCTCCTGCTCTATCCCCTCGAACTGTTCTTTTTTGTCAAGATGTTCGCGTACCTCGGCTACCGGAAGATCGCTGCCGCAAGCGTACTCACGAACGCGACACGCTCCCGGATCTACGAGGCGATTACCGCAAACCCCGGGATCTATTTTAACAAGCTTGCACGGCAGACCGGTGTTGCCCGGAGCACGCTCCGGTACCATCTTGCGCTGCTGAAAACGACAGGAAAGATCACGGCATCGAAGACCGGATCCGATATCCGGTACTTCGAAAACTCCGGGAAATTTTCCGGGACCGAACAGAAGATCCTCGTGTTTCTGCATAACGGCAGGGAACGCCTTATCTGCGAGTACCTGATCCAGAATCCTAAAACGACCCGGGCCGACCTCGAAAAAGTGCTCGGGATCTCCGGCGCTGCAGTGACCTGGCACACGAACCGGCTGCGCGATGCAGGAGTGCTCGCTGTCACAAAGACCGGAAGATCCGTACAATATTCAATATCCCCGAATGCGGTCCGGGCGCTTCACAAGTACTATCCGCAGGAAACCGGGGCCGGCGCCGGCGCAGAAGTCCCGGAGTAACTGCACCGGGGAACCCGGCAGAATGCAGTCAGGAAGCGGGTACCGGAATATCCCGTTTGTTTACCGTACGGACCCGGGCGTGCGCCCGGCACAGGCCACATGGATGACCGTACAGGGCAACTGGCTGAATGCCGGGTACCGTGGTGTTCCCTCCATGAACGGCGTGTCGATCGCTCACGGGGATAAAAATGGCGAATTGATCTTTTAGCGGGCGTCCGCCCTCTCTTTTCCGGCAAAACACCGGATCATAATCCTCAATACTCCCTGCCCCACACATATTCTTCCATGGACACCGACCGGCTCGGCATTGTAATCACGGCAGTCTGCCTGCTCGTTCTCTTCTTTGCCGTGCCGATGTCCGGTCTCACCAACAACGGATATGTTGTCGAGCCGGCAACTGATGCAGACATTGCAAACAGTACTCCGCTTGAAATGGTAGAGGTCTCTTTCTGGGAGCTCCCGCCCCGGGATATGCTGACTGTTGTTGCATTATCGCTGTCGCCGCTCCTTCTCTACCCCCTTGAAGTGTTTTTTTTCCTCAAGATGTTCGCGTACCTCGGCTACCGGAAGATCGCGGCGGCAAGCGTGCTCACGAACGCGACGCGCTCCCGGATCTACGAGACGATTGTGGCAGACCCGGGGATCTATTTCAACGAGCTTGCCCGGCAGACCGGTGTTGCCCGGAGCACGCTCCGGTACCATATCGCACTGCTGAAAATGACCGGGAAGATCACGGCAACAAAAACCGGATCCGATATCCGGTACTTCGAGAATTCCGGGAAATTCTCAGATGCCGAACAGAAGATCCTTGCGTTTCTGCACAACGGCAGGGAACGCTTCATCTGCGAGTACCTGATCCGGAACCCTGCAACATCCCGGGGCGACCTCGAAAAAGTGCTGGGGATCTCCGGCGCTGCGGTGACCTGGCACACGAACCGGCTGCGCGATGCAGGGGTGCTTGCGGTCACAAAGACCGGAAGAACGGTACAGTATACGATAGCCCCGGATGCAGTCCGGGCGCTCGATAAGTACCTCTCGCAGGAGCACGGAGCCGGGACCGGCGCGGATGTGTCAGAGTAACCAAAAAAACACGGGCGCTTGCCGGAGGTGGCAGTCCGGTCCAGCCTGCCGGCACTGCTGCATGAATGTTTCATACCCGGGCAATAGTCCGGGCATACGGGAGACGGATCGTTAATCAGAGCAGCTCGTTGTCGCAGGACCGGTAAACGATCGGGCGAGAAATGTTAAGTGCCGGATCGTTCTACGATTCATTCAGGAAGGAATTTCCCGCAAGGTGGGATACTCATGGGTGACGAAAACAATATTCCAAAAAAATCGGTAACCGATCATCAAATCTTATCTTTTGCGCTGGGAATATTCCTTCTTATAACCGCAACGTGGTTTACGGGATTGCCCCCGGCAGAGATCCTCCTGCTCGTTCTTTTCGTGTTTGTCCTCCCGCTCCTCCTCTACCGTGGTTTTAAAAGGATCTTCGATCCCATCCCGCTCTGGCTGTTCCCGCTCTTTGCCATCGTGGTCATCGATCTCATATACACCGACAGCATTTCCAGCAACAATCCCTATAATAATGAACTGATCTTATTTGCCCTGATCCTCCTCCTCTCCACATGTGCGGTGATCGGCCCTTACCCGGTGTTCGAAAAAAGGATCCGGATAAAAAATTCCTGGATAGTCCTTTGCTTCGCGGCGTTTATCGGTTCAGCCCTTTTCATTATAACAACCCTGGGCGAAATCTACGTGGGCAGGCCATGGCCGGCATTTTCCTCTTCGCTGCCCCTGACCGGCTGGATCTTTGACGGCCTCGCAAATCTCCTGCATGCCCAGGAGGTCGTGTACGCCTATTACTCCCCCGTGTACAGGACACTCTGGGCGTGCGGGTTTTACTTAGAAATCCTGATTATCGCTCTCGTGTATTATGCGGTGCTGGCCCGGATTTTTCCCAGAGAGAACAGTCAGAGATAAAAAAAGGAACCGTTA
>JBAZHU010000079.1:0-7180 GCA_041652215.1 Methanoregula sp.
GTACGAGGTTACGGAGCCGGATGCCGACGTTCAGGCAATGCATGCATTGATCGTCAAGCTTCGCGACGCAGTCCGGGAAATCGTCACCAACCTGAAACATAACATCGGGGATGTCAACTGCCGGATGGAGGATATGGTGAAGGGCTCGGAAAATGCAACAGGCAGCATCGATGATGCATCCAAGGGCATCCAGCAGATAGCAAAGAATACAACAGAAGTAAGCCAGCTCGCAGAAAAATCCTCCCAGGGCGTCGATCAGATCCAGAAGGCCATGCAGGACATGAGTACGGCAGTAGAGGAGATCACAGCGAGCATGGAATCGGTCTCGGGTCTCTCAAAAGAGGCAAACGATCTCTCCCAGAACGGTGCAAAACTTGCCGGGAATGCCGAGAAGAGCATGGCCGAGATCTCCGCCTCATCCTCACGCGTGTCCGGGATCGTGTCGGATGTGGAAAAGCAGATGGGCGAGATTTCAAAAATTGTCGTACTGATCCGCGACCTGGCAAGTCAGACCAACCTCCTTGCCCTGAATGCAGCAATCGAAGCCGCACGGGCCGGCGATGCCGGGCGCGGGTTTGCTGTAGTCGCGACCGAAGTCAAGTCCCTCGCACAGGAATCCCGAAACTCTGCTGAGCGCATTGAGGAGATGATCTCGGTTCTCACGAAGAGTACCCGGGATGCCTCCGCTGCGATGGTCGACTCAAAGAATGTCGTGGAACAGGGTTCAGCCATGGTAACAGAAACCCTGCAGTCCTTCAACAAGATTGCCGCTGCGGTAGAAAAAGTCGTAAAGAGCGCTTCTGAAGTTGCGGCAGCGACCGAAGAACAGGCTGCGACAACAGAAGAGATCACAGCGAGCGTCCATGAGGTTGCAAATCTTGTGGAGCAGACTGCAAAGGAAGCGGGCGATGCGGCGGCAGCTTCAGAGGAGGCATCGGCTGCAATCGATGAGATCGCCGGTATGATACAGTCCGTGGATAAACTGGCCGTAGAAACCATGGAAGCAAATAAAAAATTCAAGGTGGCGTGACGGTTTCCGGGGGGGTATTATGGCACTCGTGGCAGAATATCAGGAAGGTACAGGGCCGGTCTCCGGATCGCAGACCCGCCGGAAAGAAAATATTCAGGTGGTGGAATTTGTCCTTGGAAAGGAACTCTTTGCAATCGATCTCTTTGATGTGAAAGAAGTCGTCGAGTATACCACGATAACAAAACTCCCGAATGTGAGCAGCTGTGTGAGAGGTATCATCGATCTCCGGGGCGAGATAACGACAATCATCGATCTCAGGGAGCGCCTGGGTATTGCGGAGGCAAGTTCGCTTCCAGGGGAATCCTCCCGGATCATTGTCCTTGACAATAAGATCACAAAATCAAAGACCGGCATTCTTGTCGATGATGTAACATCGGTATCTACCTTTGAAGAAGAACAGGTTGATTATACATCTGCCGGTGTAACAGACGATGATTCGGTAATACGCGGGATTATCAAGAGAAAGATCCGGGTAAAAGATAAGGAGAAAAACGAGCTCATCATCTGGATCAATAGTATACAACTTCTTTCTGACGGTGATGTCGGGGTAGACCGGCGAGGGTTTTTATAATCCCTGCTTATAGTATGAGAACCGGAGCATTCGCTTGCGGTTGTTGAGACGTTCGCAGCCGGGATCCGGAAAGAATAATTTTTCCCGGTCGGATGCCCGGTTTTCTCTAAAATCAATGGGTCAGTCCCGGAAGATTTTAAAAAATCTGTGGGGGGACATTGACAGATTTTAAAAAAATGTTCGGCTCAGCATCGGTACATCTTCAATTACTCCTGTTGCATATCCGGATAACCGGAACGGACTTTTACCTGATCGACAGTTCTGCCATACCTCCGGCGGATCTGCCCGGGGATACCGGATCTCTCTTGTTTGAATACCTCATAAACGGGGATATCAGAATTGTTGTCTTACCCCATGGACCCCATTAGTGGTGCTTAACCAATCCGGGTCCGAATTGAACGCGGATTGCTCTGTTCCGGATCCAAACGGGGCCCGATACGTGCTCCGTTTTAAAAAGGCCTTAAATCTGCCGTATTTTGCCAATCGGGGAAATTTAAAGAGGGCTATAGTAACGTTTTGGGGCCGTTTCTCAAGCTGGATCGGGCGATTGATCGTTGGGAAAATATCTCCTGTTTAAAGACCCCTGGCGGACGATTACAGGAGATTATATGGAGCGCAATTTGGATTTTATTTCACAATCCGAAGGTTTTAAGAAGACTTACTTCCGATCCACCACGGATCCTGCCGGCTTCCCCCGGCAATCGCAGAAGTTCAGCCGGATGATTCCCTTTCGTTCCTCGCAATAATCTGGGGAATCCAAAAAATGCATACCGAAAGCATGGGGATCCCTGGGAAAAATCTCAAACCTGTTACATTCGTTTCGGTTCTGCGAAGTCTCGGTCGATCGAGGGTTGGGGATGTTCGATGACTATCCTAGGTCCATGGAGGAAAAACCAGAGAAGTACTGAGTCTGGCACAAAAACCCGTTCCGGCGGGATAATAATACTGATAAACCTCCGGGTCAAACGACTACCCACAGACCCGGATGCACGTCCGGGCAATTCAGGGCTGGACGCCCTCATTACTATAATCCGGTGGTACTTATGATCCTGAAAGATTTCCTTATACAATCCGGAACGGAAAAAAATCTCGCCGAACTCATCCTCTTTTTAAGCGAACAGGCAGGCCCCATCAGAAAAGGCTTCCTTACAAACTGCATGAACACGTCGGCCTGCGGCACAAGGAACATGTTTGGCGAAGACCAGAAGCCCCTGGACAAGTGTGCCGACGACATATTCGTCGAGGGCCTCAAAAAATCCCGGCTTGTCCGGTACATCGCAACCGAAGAGCAGGACCAGATAATCGAGGTTGGCGATGCAAAGAACGATTTCGGCGTCGTCATCGACCCGCTGGACGGCTCCTCGCTCCTTGACGTGAACCTCTGCGTTGGTTCCATCATCGGGATCTACCCGGGGCATGTCCTTACCAAAGGCTCGGCCATGGTTGCCGCCCTTTACATGCTGTACGGGCCCCTCACCCTCCTCGCCGTCACCACCGGGCACGGCGTCCACGAATTTGTGAGAGATGAATCCGGTGAATTCGTGCTGCGCGAGAAAGATCTCCGGATTCCTGACGGGAAGATTTACTCCCCCGGTGCGCTGCGCAGGGATTACCTGCCGGCCCATGCAAAATGGATCGCACATCTTGAAGGTGAAGGCTACAAACTCAGGTTTTCCGGCTGTTTTGTTGCTGACGTCCACCAGATCCTCCACAAGGGAGGGGTCTTTACCTACCCGGGCTATAAAGGAAAGGAAAAAGGAAAACTGCGCCTCCTGTACGAAGCAAACCCTATGGGTATGATCGTCTGCGAGGCCGGTGGGGCAGTCAGCAACGGAACCGCCAGTTACCGGGAGATCACACCGGAAACCAACGGCCAGATAACACCCATCTATATCGGCGGCAAAAAAGAGATCGGCCTGATTGAAAAATATATGAGGGAAGCATAAGTACACTCTAACACGGGAGCAGTAACATGAACGCACAAACCTTTGGTCCAATCCCCGGCTCGGCCATTTTTTCCGGCATTACCGGCAAAAAAGCCATCATTATGGCCGCGAATGTCCGTATCGCAACTGTAGCCGAGGGAATCTTCAGGGCGGCAAAAGATACCGATTCCGCGGTTTTCATGGAACTTGCCCGGTCCGAATCCGACTTAAAAGGAGGGTACACCGGCATGACGCCGCAGGTGTTCTCGGAAAAGATGAATGCAGCAGCAACAGCTGTCGGATTCGATACCTGGGCACTCCACGCGGATCATATCACGATCAAAAAAGGCGATACCGCTGAAGTTGACGGGACAAAACAGTTGATCGACGCGCAGGTACAGGCAGGGTACACCTCGTTTGCCATCGACGCCTCGCACCTCTTTAATTTTGAGGGGAAAAACGTCCGTGAGGAACTCGAAGAGAATATCCGGGTCACGACCGATCTTGCCCGGCATATCAAACAGAAGATGAACGGGAAGGCATTCGGCCTTGAAGTGGAGGTCGGCGAGATCGGAAGAAAAGACACAGATGGTCTTGTCCTGACCCGGCCGGAGGAAGCGGTCGGGTTCATCAAAGCCCTCAACGAGGACGATGTCTTTCCCCACGTGATCGCCATCGCAAACGGGAGTTCGCACGGCCACGCGTACGATGCAAACGGGAACGTGATCGAACAGCTCTCCATCGACATCCCCCAGACTAAGGCAATCGCAAAAGCCCTCCGGGACAACAACCTGCATGTCGGCATCGCCCAGCACGGCATCACCGGCACTCCCCGCGATCTCATCAACCTGCACTTCCCGAAAGGAGATATCATCAAGGGCAATGTCGGGACCTTCTGGCAGGATGTGGCGTTTGGCATCTTAAAGATCTACGAGCCTTCCCTGTACAAGGACATCCAGGACTGGACACTGGAAAAGTACCGGCCCTTAAACCCCGGTAAAAAAGACCGGCAGATCTTCGATGGCAACTGCAAGATGGCCATCAGGGAATTCTACAAGGAAATTTACGCGGTCGACGAAGAGACGAACACGGCCATGCAGGCGATGGCCTACGCGGAAAGCCTGGTCTTTTTCAGGGCATTTGGGTCGTATGGATCTGCCACGGTCATCAGGAAATCCCTGCACTGACCCGGGCGTTCTGACAAAATGAATGCGGAGATCCCGGCAGGTGCCCCTGTTATTTTGGGGGCCTTTTTTCCCCGTGCCACTTCTTTTCTAGCAAACTTTAATTATCTTACGGCCCTAATCAGGACAGATGGTTAACGGAATTGTTTTGCCCATAAAGAAAGTGTTTGCACTCGTAGATTCCAAGATTACTGTTGAGATCAAGGATGAGGGGCGCAAACTGCAGGGCAGGCTTATTGCAGTAGACGAATACTTAAATATTCACATGGATGAGACGATCGAATTTGTCAACAACGAGCGGGGCAGGAGCCTGGGCACGGTTGTCATCCGGGGCAATAATATCCTTACCATTGCCCCGGTTCTCTAAGATGGTAACGGAGGCTTGACTGCGATGCCAGAACCTGAAGATGAAGCATTCACCCTGATCCAGTCAAGACCGGAGGGTGTCCTCCAGAGCGAGCTCTGGAAGGAACTGGGTGTGGACAGCCGGAAATGTTCGAGGATCGTAAAAAAGCTGGAAGAGAGCGGGCTTATCGATCGCGTTGAATTTAAAAAAGACGGGATCAAGACCTATCTCCTCCGGGCAAAAAGGCAGCCGGTACATCCGGAAAACCTGCTTGCCGGGGACGAACTCATTCCGTGCATTGCCTGCGAGCTGGAATGTGTGGTGCAGGAGTGCCACCCCTTAATGGACTGGATGTACCAGCTTGCAATTGTCGGGAACACAAACAAGTGATCGGTTCCCGGTCATTGCCGATATTTTTGGCACCTTCATAAACAACCCTTTTTCCCCCGCATGACACGCTTCCGACTGCCGCTCATCTGCGAATGCCTGCTCTTTTTTGTCCCGCTCAACATCTACTGCATTGGGGACAACCTTGCCACCGGGATCCAGTGGGCCCTCTTCCGGTACCAGGAAAGTTCTCTCGGGAACAGCCTGATCCTGATACACCGGGATCTCGCCTACGTGCTTGATGGCATACTCAAAGGGACAAGTGCATTTTCAACCGGCATCTGGTTTCTTGGGGCGCTTCTCCTTGTCGCCGCGCTGATCCTGCTTGTTTTTACCACAGTACAGGACGATGCCCGATGGGTAAAACCCGCAGGCCTGCTTACAATCGCCGGCGGTGTGCTCTTTTTTTTCGCGATGCTCGTCCAATACGGGCTCACCCTTCACAGCGACCACGGTTTTTCCCTCCCCATAGGGGTCCCGCTCATTCTTGTCACCGGGGGCTGGCTTGTTTTCGGGAAATTCTGTGACGATGACAGCAGTCAGAGGGAGACGCAGGAGACCCTAACGACGACTACACCAGAGGGATCGCCAAAATAACCGAAGTGCCCGGGTGCGCCATTAGGGGAATACATCTGCATTCCGGCCGCAAATTACGCGAAATCTGCAATTTCCCCTGCGTCCAGTCAACTATTTATTGCAAAAATATCCAGATCATAGGTATACGCCGCTGACGAAATATACAAGCCCCGGGAGTTCCTGATGATATCCATCCTGTTTGTCGATGACAATACCGATTTTCTCGCCCAGTTCCGCCCGTTCCTCGAAAAGACCGGGGAGGTCCGGATGGATGTTGTCCAGTCCACCAAGCTGGCAATCGAGAAACTCAAGAGCCGGGGATTTGACGTTATTGTCTGCTACGAGGAAGTCTCGGCAGTCAACGGGATCGAATTTGTCTCGGACATGGACGGCATCGGGTTTCTGCGGTACCTTCGCTCCATGGGAAATCCCACGCCGGTCATTATTTTCAGCCGCCGGGGCGGGAACCGGGTGGCCTTTGAAGAGGTCAGTAACGGTGCCGAGATCGTTATCTCCCGCACGGCGGATCTGCGTGGCCCGGCAGCAGACCTTGTCACGCTGATAAAACAGACAGCGCTGCGCAAGAAAACGGAGCGCGATATCAAACTGCAAAACGAGCAGCTGACCGCTATCCTCTCGGCAACGCCTCTGGGGATCTTCCAGATGCGTAATGCCACGGTCGACTGGGTAAACCACCCGCTCCTGGCACTTTTAGGTATGTCTGAGTCTGCCCTGGTCGGGAAACCTGCCCGGGCCCTTTTTCGGAGCGAGGAGGAGTTCGTGCAGGTCTGCCGCGATCTCCAGATCCACCGGGACGCGCTCGGGAACGGTTTTGCGGAATGCGAACTTGTTCGGGCCGGTGCCGGCGTCGTTCCCTGTACCCTCCAGGCCCGGCTGCTTGATCCGCTTGATGCAAAGAAAGGCGGCACTATCGTTGTAACCGATATATCGGACCGGAAAAAGATGCGGGACGCCTTAAAGGAGAGCGAGGCGAAGTACCGGGAGATGATGCAGAACGCCCAGAGCATTATCATACGGATGGATATGCAGGGTGTCATTACCTACACCAATACCTATGGAGCAGCATTCTTTGATTATTCCGCTGGCGATCTTGTCGGAAAGAATGTGGTCGGAACGATCGTGCCGGAGAAGAACCGGGGG
>JBAZHU010000080.1:0-7140 GCA_041652215.1 Methanoregula sp.
CAGCCGGGCAGGTGTCGGGAATCGGGCGGACAAGAAGGATGAGCGCACCGATAACCGCCGGGATCACGAGCCAGGTCACGGCCGGGAGCCCACCGGTAGTGATGACAATGCCGCCAAGGATGGGCCCGAGGGCCTGCCCGAGATTTCCCCCGACCACAAAGAATGATGTAAGCCTGCCCCGGTTGCCCGACGCCGCGATAGCATCGACCTTGCAGAGCGCCCCGGGGTGGAACGTCGCATGTCCCACCGCTGAGATAACGACACAGCCGAGCATGATAAGGTAATGGTCCGAAAGCTGGCCTAACAGCGCGATACCGCAGCCAGACAGCAGGATCGAGATGGACACGCTGACCCTGAACCCTTTCTTGTCGGCAAGACTGCCGAACACCGGCTGGAGAAGCGAAGAGATCAGGCTGTGGAGCACAGGAAGGAGCGCCGCCTGGAAATAACTGTACCCGAGCGTTGTTATCAGGAGCGGCTGGAGCGCCATTAGCACCGGAGCGTAGATATCGTTTATCAGGTGCGCGAGCGTCAGCTGGGTAATCTCACGGATTCGTGACGGGGCAGGCACGGTACTTTCCTGCGAGGAAAAAGTCCGGTCGCTCAAGCGAATCGCTTCCCGGTCGGGCCTGATGACGAGAGTTCACCGATGCGCTCGTCATAGACAGACTCAAACGCAGACAGGACCCGTGCCAGGGTTGCCCGCTCGTCATCGTTTAAGTCGCCGATCCTTTCTGCAATCCGTTCAAACATCCGGTCGTGGATTTCCTCATGGCAGTTGAATGCCACAAGGCCGGCATCGGTCAGTTCAAGCGCGACCTCTTTTTCGTTTTTAACACCCCGGATCTTTTTTACGAGCCCCTTTTTCATGAGCCGGGTGATCATCTGGGAGGCAGCAGATGGTGTCACGCCAAGAACGTCCGCGATGATTCTGACGTTGTTCTCTTTAGTATTCCCGATCGCCTGGATGGTATGGATCTCTGAAAGGAAAAGTGGCTTTTCCACGCCGAAATCGCGCGGCATATTCTCCATGACATTCAGCTTGTTCCGTATCCTCATCCAGCTGCAATAGAGGTCCGAAAAAGTCGGGTCGGGTAATGCTGTGTTCGTCATTTGTTAACATAATAAATGATTAAGGTACTAATTAATGTTGTACATAAAGATAAATTCAGAAAATTTTCGAGTATGTGCCTGGTAATGTAATCCCTCACGGCTCAACCCTTATTACACCAGACCTACAAAAATCACGTATGGCACCAGACAAACCACAGGATCGCTGCGAACGAAGGAGACATCATCATGGGGGTGGGTATATGCTGATCCCGGCAGGTGTCCTTATCGGCTTTGGCATCGGGCTGCTTGCCGGTCATCCGGAGACGGGTGTGCTTGTCGGTCTTGGCCTTGGCTTTGTCGGTACAGCGTTTATGAAAATGAGATTACCTCAAGTGGCAGACGGAGCAAATGAGGGATATTACCGGCGCTCTTCCCCGGTTATCTTCGCGCTCATCGGTGTTTTTATGATCGTGCTCGGTATCAGCACCCTATGGACATCGCTCACGGTCTGGCCGATCCTTGCCGCCCTGTTTTTGATCCTTCTCGGGATCTGGATCCTGTACCGGGGTTTCAGCACTAGTACCCCTTAAAAAAGACTTTTTTAAGGGTATGGCCGGTGACTTACTGCCTGCCACGGACCCTGATGAATCCGAAGGTAAGGACTGCCGCACAGCAGGCGCCGATTGTTACCGGGATTGGTACGGGAGCTGACATTCCCGGAAGTACTGATGGTTTTTCCAGTTCGATCGTGCTTATAACCGACTGGTTGGCGATCACCCGTGCCTGGATTTCGACCGGGATATACCCTTCAAGCGTTGCGTTGATCGTGTGGTTTCCTGCTGCGAGATTCGTACGGGTGAGGGGGGAAGTTCCTATACTGGCTCCGTCAAGAAGGATTTGTGCACCTGCCGGGGTTGTGTTGATGATAAGGGTCCCGGTCTTTGGCTGGAGCGTTGCGGTCACTTCGGTTACAGCGCCCGATTCTACCGTTGCCGAAGTAGAGAACGGTTCATAATCGAACCGGGAAAATGTAATCGTGTACTTACCCGGATCGAGTCCGGACACCGAAAGGGGCGTACTGCCTTTATAGTTCCCGTTGACCGTGACAGACACGTTGCCCGGTACCGAACGGAGGTCAAGGCTGCCGGGAACGGCGGGGGTGACAACGCTGATACTTGGGTTGCCCAGGGAAACTGATATTGTACTGTATTCCGTGGTGCCCAGGTGAGAGCGATCCGTGGGGCTGTCAACCACCCAGACCGTATACGTACCGGCATCCAGACCGCCATTGGTCCCCCAGTCATACTCCCAGTGATTGTTATCATCAACGCTGACCGAGGTAAATCCTCCCTGGTCAGTCCCGCGGTAGATGTTGTCCAGCGCAACCCCGTTTGCCGGGAGGTTTGGCCCGGTCAGGAAAAGGTAGACGGTCGAGCTTGAATAACTGTATCCCGAGAGCTTGACGGTGTTACCCAGGTACGACTGTGTCGAACCGGATGCGGCTGCCGCACCCGCGAGCACAAAAAGCAGGAGAAATCCTGCATACAGGTTCCGGTGTTTCAAGATGCACCTCACAATATTTTTTTTAATTTTGTCGGTTCTCCCAGCATTACCGGGAAAAGTTTTTTAGGTCTGGCATCACGCCGTGCTGTTCGTCGCGTTTACCGCGGTAGTCACCGTGGTCGTAAGGGGCAGCGTGGGAAGAGGTGTGAGTTCAGCCGTCGTGGTTGGCGTCGGAGTTGCAAGGGCAAACTGCAGGTCAATTCTCCCTTTAGGAGTAGATGTTGAGACTGTTTTTACCTCGGATCCGTCCTTGTAAATAACAACTTTCAATTCATCCCCGGAGCCATCCGTTTTCTGGAGGGATACGGCAACCGTCCCGTCACTGGTAGGAACGATATAGAAGTGATCGCCGGTATCTGTTACAGCGACCTGTGAACCCGGGGTACCAACCAGACCGGTGTATGTTTTGTCGTAGGTGATCTCGACCCAGATTCCCGTCTGGGGGACAAGCACCTGTGCGGTTGTCGGTACTGCTGTCGTCACTGCGGTTGTTATGATTGTTGTCGGTATTGTTGTTGGCATCGTGGTGGCAATGGTCGTCAGCGTTGTCGTCACCGGTTGGACTTCGGTTGTTTTCTGCATGTTTTTCATGACCATGAAACCACCGGCCACTACTGCGATGATTACGATGACGATTATGGCTATCGTAAGGATCGGCATCCGTTTTTTCCTGGGTGCAGCAGGTACCGGTGGCAAGGGGGGAACCGGGGGCATAAGCGGAACTGCCGGTGTTGCAACCGGTTCTGCTGCCGGTGCCGGTGTTTGTTCCGTGGCAGGTGCCGTTTCAGCCGCCGGTGCTGCTGCGGGTGCTTCAATGGGTGTGGGGGCCGAGAGTGCCTGTTCCGGCTCCGGTATTGCCTGGGCAAATACCGTGCGTGGCACAGAATCCTCAATTAATGGCTCGATAGAGTGGATGATCTCCTCAATGGGCCGACCCTTGTGATCCCCCGATCCGGGCGCAGCCAACGGGGCTGTGGAAATCTGCCCCGGGGATACGGGTGCAGCCGCTTCCACGTCCGGGCTGACAACCTTCGTGCCGCACCGGTTGCAGAATGTTGATCCCGCAGGAAGGCGATTCCCGCACCGGGCGCAAAACGATCCCTCGGGAAGTGACGTGGTCTCGACAGGTTTCGGGGGCAGGTGGCTGGTGTCCACGACAACCCTTTTTATGGGGCGGGAAATCTCGACCTTCTTTTTTACACCGGGAGTCCCGGTAGATTCATGTCGGGTCTCCCCATTAACCTGCACATCCGGCGCCATCTCAACAGGATAGGATATCGCATCGGAGATCTGCTTTTTTAAGGCTTTTACCCATTCTCCAGCCTCCCGTTTGCGTTCGCCGCTCGTCTGCATGGCAAAGGTGAGTGCCAGTTCCCGGGTGTCTGCCGTATCGGTCAGGATAGTGAGAGTTATCACCGGGTCGCGGATTGCATTTTCTCCTGTCGCTACATTCCGTATCGTTATCAGCGGGATCAGCTGAGTAGGGACAACATTCTTCTCGCTGTCGATGAGGATAAGGCGCCGGTTGGTGAGCACCAGTTCGAACGGCACAGACTTTACCTTGACATGCTGTGCGGTCAGAATAATGGACTCGTCGCTTTTCAAATCGGGATAGCCCATAGTACCACGTTCTCTGCTATACTCTTGCATTGTCTATGGCAAATAAGTATTTATCAGATGTTTTACTTTTGATGATAAAAAAGGAGAGGGGAAATCCCGGGTCTTACAGGAATTCCCGGTCGTTCATATACTGGCGGAGTACGCCCGGTATCGTGACCGAGCCGTCCTTGTTCTGGTAATTTTCAAGGATGCACCGCAGCGCCCGTGACGTGGCAATCGCGGTTGAGTTAAGCGTGTGGACATACCGTTTAGACTCAAAATTTTCTTTGTCCCGTACTCTGATGTTGAGGCTTGTTGCCTGGTACGCGGTGCAGTTAGAGCAGGAAACAACTTCCTTATAGGCATTCTCGCGCGGCATCCAGGCCTCGATATCGTATTTCTTTGCGGCAACTGTCCCGATATCACCGGTGCAGATATTGACGATGTGATAGGGAAGTTCCAGTTTTTTAAAGACTTCTTCGGCATTTGCCAGCAGTTCTTCGTGGATCTGCCAGGAGTCTTCGGGTTTGCAAAAGACGAACTGCTCGATCTTCGTGAACTGGTGGACCCGGAAGAGTCCCTTCGTATCAAGGCCGTGCGCCCCGATCTCCCTCCGGAAACAGGGGGAGAGGCCGCACATGCGCAGTGGCAGGTCTTTTTCCTCGAAGATTTCGTCCTGGTACATCGCGGCAATCGGGTGCTCGCTTGTCGCTATCAGGTACGCATCGTCGCCGTCGATCTTATACATGACCTTCTCGAAATCGTCGAGATCGGTGACGCCCTCATACGAGCTCCGGTTGATCATAAAGGGCGGGATGACCGGGGTAAATCCTTTCTTTTCCAGCAGTTCAAGGGCGAAGCGCTGGAGTGCGAGATCCAGCATAACAAGGCTGCCTTTAAGGAAATAGAATCCGGCCCCGGACGTTTTTGCCGCCCGCTCGAAATCTGCCCAGCCTTTGTCCGTGGCCAGCTGGCCGTGGTTCCTGATCTCGAAATCGAACGTGCGCGGGGTGCCGACGCGTCGGATCTCAAGGTTTTCGGTATCGTCTTTTCCCTGCGGCACGCTCTCGTGCAGGATGTTGGGGAGGCGCATGAGCCGGGTGTGGATGAGGGCCGTAATCTCCTCCTGCTCGGCGTCGTTCTCCTTGATCTTTTTCGGGAGTTCGGCCGCTTCTGCCATGAGGGGAGCCGGATCTTTCCCGGATTTGCGTGACTCGTTAATCTCCCGCGCAATCGTATTCCTCCTGCGCCTTAGTTCATCGGTCTGTACCTTGAGTTCGCGGGATCTCGTGTCTTTTGCAAGAATCTCATCTACCCATGCAATCTTATCCGGAGCATTTCGTTTCAGCAGATCGGCTTTTACGATCTCCGGGCTCGCGCGTACAAACCTGATATCCAACATTTTTATACACCCCTGATGATCCCCCGCTTCTGGCACGAGGTTTTTTTCTGGAAATTATTTCCTGTAGTAGTGTATCTTGTTTTACCTTAATATGCTTCAATACCCCCGCGAATTTACCCTTGTCCGACAGCGTCGCATTGCCTGGTTCGTCGTTGATGCCGTCGTTACACCCCATGTATCAGGCTTGAACGACTGCGATATTTTATTACCTGTCAGCGGAGATTGTATCCGGGTAAAGCCTGACTAATTAACGCTCATCGCCTTTTTGGCCGGATGAACGGAGGGGAAGAGTACCGCAATGTAACCGGGGAGGAGAGATAAGAACGAACGGGGCGCCAGATGGATTTTGGTTCGACATTTTTTTACAAATACCGGCGTTTTGTAAAGGCGCTCAAGATTTATCTCCTTCTTGCCGGCCCCGGCCTTATCGTGATGCTTGCCGACAACGATGCCGGGGGGATCACCACCTATACCGTCACCGGTGCCAAGTACGGCTACGGCCTGATCTGGTTTTTACTGCTGCTCCTGCCGGTTGCCTATGTGGTGCAGGAGATGACCGTCCGGCTCGGTGCGGTTACGAAACGGGGACATGCTGAAGCAATCTTCGATGCGTTCGGCCCGTTCTGGGGCTGGTTCTCGTTTTTGGACCTTGCGCTCGTGAACTGGCTCACGCTTATTACCGAATTCATCGGCATGACCGCGGCGATGAGCATCTTCCATATCCCGCCGGTCGTAACGATTGTCGTTGTCTCAATGGTCATGCTGCTCATGGTGGTCCAGGGCCGGTACTGGACCTGGGAGAAGATCGCGATCGTCTTTGCGGTGCTTAACCTCATTTATATCCCGGCGGCGTTTCTTGTCCACCCGTCGGTCGGGGATGTCCTCGGCCAGGGACTCATCCCGCATTTCCCCGGCGGGTTTGACGGCACGCTCTTCTTTTTTTTAATGGCAAACATCGGGACGACTATTGCCCCGTGGATGATCTTTTTCCAGCAGAGCGCGGTCGTCGACAAAGGGATGAAGGAAAAGGACATCCCGTTCGGGCAGATGGACACCCTGATCGGCTCGGCGTTCACCGTGATTGTTGCCATTTTTGTTGTTGTCGTAACCGGGACGGTTCTCTATGGCATGCAGATTGACAGTGCGGCGCAGGCGGCGACCATCATGATGGGGGTCAACCACTGGCTGGGAACATTTGTTGCAATCGGACTTTTTGACGCCGGTTTCCTTGGGGCGATCTGTATCTCGCTTGCCAGTTCGTGGGCGTTCGGTGAAGTGTTCGGCTGGGCGCATTCGCTCAACCTTAAGATCCGGGAAGCGCCGTGGTTCTATGCCTGCTACCTGTTTGCCATCCTGACGGCGGGTGCGGTGGTGCTGATCCCCAATGCCCCGCTTGTCCTCATCACGCTCTTTGTGCAGGTGATCGCTGTCACCCTGCTCCCGGCGGCGCTGGTGTTTTTGATCCTGCTCCTCAATAACGAGGAGATCATGGGAAAATACAGGAACACGCTCGCACAGAATAT
>JBAZHU010000081.1:0-7049 GCA_041652215.1 Methanoregula sp.
TGCCGATATGGGTCACCTCGGCCGAGAGCCGATTGTCAAAGGCTGGTACTGTGTCTTTCCGGCGCTCGTGCTCAGTTATCTCGGGCAGGGTGCTTTCGTCATTTCATCGGGCGAAACACACAACGTTTTGTTCTCCATGATATTCTCTATTGTCCCGCTCCTTTACATCCCATTCCTCATTTTGAGTATCTGCGCCACGGTCATTGCGTCGCAGGCAATGATCAGCGGCATGTTCTCCATCGTGTACCAGGCCATGAACACCCGCCTGCTTCCCCGGATGAAAGTCGATTATACCTCTGCCGAACTGCGTTCCCAGATCTATATCGACACCATCAACTGGCTGCTCCTTTTAGCGGTGCTCGTGGTGATGTTTGAGTTCAGGTCATCGGAGAATCTCTCTTCGGCCTACGGTCTTGCTGTTGCGGGGACCATGCTGATCTCCGGGATCCTGATGCTGCTGATCTTTATTTTGAGGGCCGATCTGCTCAAGGCCATGGTCTGCTCAGTGCTCATTGTAGTCGATGCGCTGTTTCTGTTCTCCTCATTTTTGAAGATTCCCGCAGGGGCGTACTGGTCGCTGCTGATTGCAACGGTTCCCCTGGTGATGATTCTTGTATACGTACGGGGGCAGGACCGGCTCCACGCGATGCTTGAGCCCCAGCCGATTTCCGTTTTTTTGAAAAAATATACCGATGCCTATACTACCCTGCCGAAAATACGGGGCACCGCACTCTATTTCACCGGAGAAGTCTCGCGGGTCTCATCTTACGTGGCGCAGGTTTTTTTCCAGAACGAGATCATCTATGAGAACAACATTTTTGTTTCCATCCAGATTACCGACCAGCCGTTTGGAGTGAAAACTGAATTCGATACCAACCTCGCGGCCGGTCTTCACGTGTTTACGGTGCGATGCGGGTACATGGAGATCATTGATATTGTGGCGCTTATCCGGGCGGAAGGCATCGATGAAAAGACAATCTTTTACGGGATCGAAAATATTGTCAGCGACAGGATTTTCTGGAAACTCTATGGTCTCATCAAAAAGATCTCCCCGCCGTTTGTGCAGTTCTATGCACTCCCCCCGGAGAAGATCCATGGCGTGGTGACCAGGGTCCTGATGTAAACGAATGCGGGTAACCGTTTCAGGGATATTCTAATCAAAGGATTTCTGATTTCTCTATCAGTGTGCAGATTTTTTCCTGCAATCAGCTGCAATTAAAAACTGGATGCCTCAGCGGTAAGAATTTTTAAAAATTTGACTTAGGCAACCGACTTATTGAGGATTCCGGGTTCTCTTTTTAAAACCCTTTACCATTCCTGCATATTTTGACTATATTGCAGAAAGGATCAATTAACAGGGTTCTCCGGGAGATTTCAACAGTGCCGGTTTCTGGATTTTAATATATTCTGCATTTTTCCAATTTCCCTGTTATCTGGAATGGCACGATAGAAACCTATTATAAAACTTCGGCCAAGTATTGTTTACTACCCATAATCGTCTGGAGGTATATACATGGCTGACCCAGGGGAAGAGTTTGTTAACGCTCTTGTCGATCTTGATGAGACAAAATGTATTGAACTCCTGAACCAGCGGATCGCGGCAAAAGAAGATCCGCTGCTGATTCTCGAAGATATCCGCAAAGCTACCGATATCGTAGGCAAACGGTTCGAGGAGGGCCGGTACTTTGTTTCCGACCTCATGATGGTCGGGGAGATCCTCTCCCAGGCCATGGTCATATTAAAGCCGGTCTTTGGCGAGCACAAGGTCGCAAGCCGGGGAACAATCGTTGTCGGGACGGTCGAAGGGGACGTGCACGATATCGGGAAAAATATTGTGACTGCCCTTCTGGAAGCTGAAGGATTCACCGTCGTGGATATCGGCGTCGACCAGCCTCCCGAAGTTTTTGTAAAGGCGATCCAGGAACACCACCCGGTCGTGGTGAGTATGAGCGGCCTTCTGACCGAGGCCATCGAATCCATGAAAAAGACGGTCGATGCGATCAAGGCAGCGGGCCTGCGGGACAAGGTAAAGATTATTATCGGCGGCGGGAGATGCGATGAGGAATCACGCGAGCACACCGGTGCCGATGAATGGGCGGACGATGCCGCTGTCGGGATCCGGAAGATCAAGGCAATGTCGGGGGCCTGATTCCCATGGACGGCGCACAGGTCTACCGCGAAAAACTCGACCGGCTCGAAACCGTGATTGCGGGTAAAGAGCCGGACCGGGTCCCGATCACCGCGATGTCCAGCCTTTTCCACGGACGGTACGCAGGATACACGGCACAGGACATCTACTTCGATTACGCAAAGAACCACGATGCGGCAGTAAAGACAGCCCGGGACTTCGATTTCGATTCCCTTCTCATCCTTAACGGGCTTGAAGGGACGAACCTGTCCCTGACATTCATGAAAAACACCCCGGCCCTTGCCTCGGGTGCCCGGTTCCTCCTCGCCCCGTACCACACGATTTTAAAAGACGTGTACACGAAATGGCCCGGTGCCGAACTGGAAGCAAATTCCCACCCGCAGTTCATCGGAAAAGAGATCATGAAGCAGGAGGAGTACGGCCGGTTCATTGCCGACCCGGCAGATTTTTTGAACCGGGTGGCCCTGCCCCGGATGTGCCTGGCGCTTGCAGACCCGGGTTCTCCCAAAGCAAACGCGGCGATGCTTTCGTACGGCGCGGAGATTGCAAAAGCCGGGGCTGCACAGGGAGCGCTTATTGCTGAGCTCGGAAAGATGGGCATTCCGACATTTCCCACATCGTGGAGTTATGCACCGCTCGATGTCGTGAGCGATTTTTTGCGTGACATAAAAAATGTCGTGCTCGATATGTACCGCAAGCCCGACCTCGTGAAGCAGTCTGCCGATGCGCTCGTACCGCTCCTCTCCGAATCTGCCCGGCTCACCGGCACGGTCCCGCCCGGGGTCCAAAAAGCGCTCGGGACAAATGTCGTGGAGTGCTTCTTCCCGCTGCACTTAAACGAGTACCTCAGCCCGAAACAATACAACGAGTTCTACTGGCCGTCGTTAAAGAAAGTGCTTCTGGAAGTCATCGACATGGGCCAGACGCCGTACATTCTCTTTGAAGGCCGGCACGATGCGCATCTTGAGACGCTCCTCGACCTCCCGAAAGGCAAGGTCATCGCGGTATTCGACAAGACCGACCCCCGCAAGGTCCGGGAAGTTGTCGGCGACCACGTGATCCTTGTCTCCGGCCCGCCAAACTCGCTTTTGATTGGAGGCACGCCGCAGAAGGTTGAGAATTACATGAAGTCGATGCTTGAAGACTGCAAGGAAGGCGGCATGATGATCTACCCGGGCGCGGATGGTGGGATATCGGGAGATGCCCGGCCGGAGAATGTGCAGGCGCTTATCAACGCGGTCAAGAAGTACGGGACCTATTAAAAAATTTAAATTTTTCCCGGCTGCCGGATGGTCGGCAGCCTCTTTTTTGATCCGGTAAAAACCGGGATAAAACCCGCGGGGTTCTGACAAGTTGTCGGTTGATACCCGATTTTTCACTTCGGCGATTTTTTCCAACCAACCATTGACTTACCAGGACCATGGAAACAACTATACATTCAGCAACGGATTTCTTCCGAAGGTAACTCCGGAAGTGAGTGTAATTGAAGTTGGAGCCGGGAAACCTTACCGTCAGCCATCAGTGGAAATCGTTCACTCATTTCAAAAAACAGAATCTGGATTCCTCCGGATAGATCAGATGTATTGGTGAGTCTCAATGAAAAACTCCTCTGCGATTTCCGTTGCCTGTTCATCGCTTGTCTTCTTTTTTTATTATATCTGGTTGCTGGTTTTCATGCCCGTTGGAATGATCGCAGGTAAGGAACTGAGTGCCAGACTCGTTCCGTTAGGGTTGCTCGTCCCGGTTTTCATTGGAGTACTGTCGCTTGCCGGTTCAATCTATGCGATCAGGAAATTGGAGAGAGTTTCAGAACGATGGTATTGGGCAATCCCGTATGCGATTTCTCTCTTGATCCTGTGTATCTCAACTTTTTTCGATCTTGCCCAGGGAGGACGAGGATTAACCTTTTTTTATATCTTACCGATGCCGGCAGCTATAACATCTGTTGGTTTCTTCCTTTCATTCCCGGAATCTGTCAGAAGGGTGACCCGATATTTTGCCGTTTTATCAGGAATTATCAGCATCTCTGTAATCTCCAGTTTCTTCGCGCTTGTGCCGGATATTTTCCATCCGGGTCAGACGGAATATTTTATTCTCATTACGATCCTGTCCATGATAATCGCCATGCCAATTATCGGAATATGTTTTATCGTTACGGCCTTTCAGATAAGGGAGGAAAATTCACTGTTTCTTCAAAAAGACAAAATTTTGCCATGACAAGATATTCCCTGACGTGTCCGGTCAACCGTTTTTATCGATTTGTAACCATAGGTTTCCCTTGGTTTGACGGTTATGTCAGGTTGGCGGGATGTGGGATCTTTATGACATGTCAATAGAAAATACAGGACCAACCCGATTACCTGACAGAACCAGAGGGATTAACACTAGAGATGCCAAAAAATCCTCTTCCCACCATGCACAGCGAGAGGCCTGATGCGGTGGCCGGGTGAAGGGAGCAAAAACCCCACAGGCACACAACAAATACTATACGAGTTATGAACCGTTCTGCACGCCTGCATATAGCGTGCAATTCTTCCAGTGATGTTCTTGTGGAGGTCCCGGATAGTACAGCTAAGTTGTCCGATCCTGTGTGAGGGAGGGGGCCCCTCACTTCCGTTCTTCTCACACCGAAATCTTCCGGAACAAATACGCCCCGATCACCGTCATCGCAACCGCAAACCCGGCGCTTACCGCAGCGCAGATGAGCGGACTGATCTGCGAAACGCCGGAGAGGCCGTACCGGATCCCCTCCACACCGTACGTGAGCGGGTCGAGCAGGGTGATCGGCGCGAGCCATGACGGGAGGGAACTGATGGGGAACAGTGCGCCCGAGAGCCCGAAGAGCGGGAAGACGACAAAGTTCATGATCAGCTGGAAGCCGGTCATGTCCTCCATCCGGGATGCAATCGCGATCCCGAACGCGGTAAACCCAATTCCGACGAGGATCATAAACGCAAGCGCGACAAAAAACCCGACCGGGTTCTGGATCCGAAGACCGATAAGCACCGCGAGCATCAGGAGGATGAAACCCTGGATAAGCGCTGTCGTCGCTCCGCCTGCTGTCTGGCCGAGCATGATCTCAAGCCTTGTCACCGGCGCGACGAGCGTCTCTTTCAAAAACCCGAACTGCTTGTCCCAGATGATCTGGATGCCGGAAAAGACCGAGGTAAAGAGCACGGTCATCGCCACCATGCCCGGGACAAGGAACAGGACATAATCCTGCCCAAGCGACGTGGAGCTGACCACCGAGTTGAGGCCGAAGCCCAGAAAGAGGAGCAGGAAGAGCGGCATCGCAATGCTCCCGACGATCCGGCTCTTTGACCGGACGAATCGCTTCATGCTCCGCAGCCAGATAGTGTAAACGATTTCCATGATCAATGCCTCATCATCCTGAAATGCATTCTCATCGATTCCCTGCTGTCCGCTTCCTGCTCACGGATGGTCTTTCCGGTAAACGAGAGGAAGACATCTTCGAGCGTTGGCTTGTGGACCGAAATTGACGTTATGGGAATTTTTTCTTCATTAAGAAGTGTCACGATCGTGCTGATGTGCTGCTCGGCGTTTACAAGGGTGATCCTGACCTCTTCATCATGGGTCTCGATCCGGCTGATCCACGGGGCGGCAAGCGTTGTCGCGATCTTCCCGGAGTCCGGCGACTGGATCGTCACCACGTCGCCGCCGATCGAATCCTTGAGCCGGGCGGGCGTGTCAAGGGCGACAATTTTCCCGTGGTCGATGATCGCAATCCGGTTGCAGAGCCGGTCTGCCTCTTCCATGTAATGCGTCGTGAGGATGATCGTGATGTTTTTCTCTTGTGCGAGGACCTCGATGTACTGCCAGAGGTGGTTTCTGGTCTGCGGGTCGAGGCCGAGCGTGGGCTCGTCAAGGAAGAGGACCTGCGGGTGGTGCAGGAGCCCCCGGGCGATCTCAAGGCGCCGGCGCATCCCGCCCGAGAACGTCTTGACGATATCGTTCTTCCGGTCGGAAAGTTCCACCAGGTTGAGGAGTTCGTCGATCCGCTGCTCCCGGGTCTCCTTTGGGATCCGGTAGAGCCGGCCATGGAAGTCCATGTTCTCCCACGCGGTGAGTTCCTCGTCAAGGCTCTGGTCCTGGAAAACGATCCCGATGGCTTTTCGGACACCGTCCTGGTCTTTTTCGATATCGATCCCCATGATCGCAGCCGATCCCGTGGTCGGGTCGAGCATAGTCGAGAGCATGGCAAGTGTGGTCGTTTTCCCTGCACCGTTTGGGCCAAGGAGGCCGAAGATCTCGCCCTGCTCAATCGTAAAACTGATCCGGTCCACGGCAACAAGGGACCCGAATGTCCTTGTCAGCTCGTTTACCTGTACTGCGGTCGTCATGTCACATCATCTCCTTAAGCTCGTCCCGGCAGCGTCGGAGGATCGTGGCTGCTTCCTGCTCTTTTTCTTTGGGCATGTCGTCCACGATGGATTTTATCTCAAAGAGGAGATCCATTCCCGGGCTCCTGAATTCCCCGAAGATCGCGGTGATGAGATGCCGGTACTGGTCCATTTTTTTGTGGTGCTCTTTACTGTGAGCCCTGATTTTTTTGAGCGTGTCCCGCCCGGCGCGGGTGAGCATAAACCCGGTCCGGGCCCGGGAGCCCTCACGTTCCGGCGCAGGGACGATAAGCCCTTCGGTTTCAAGCTGGCGGAGCAGGGGATAGAGCGTTCCCTTGCTCGGGACCCAGGCGCCGCTCGTGAGTTTTTCGATCTCCCTCATGATGTCGTACCCGGATTTCTCACCTTTGTTGAGCGAGTGGAGCACATAGAGGGCAAGCAGGCTCCTTGCCCTCCCGCTTTTCGATGCAAACTGTAAGAGGCTGGTCATAGGTATGGTTCGGTTCCGGAATAGTTCGGTTACGTACTATCCGGATTGG